>JAHBYL010000079.1 GCA_019635955.1 Parvibaculum sp. | reverse complement strand
TGTCACCTGATAGGCGCCGATATGCTGGGTGATACCGCCCGCTTCACCAGCGGCAACGTCGGTCTTGCGAAGTGCATCGAGAAGCGAGGTTTTGCCGTGGTCGACATGGCCCATGACGGTGACGACCGGCGCGCGGGGCTGCTTCAGCTCCGCGGCATCGTCTTCGCCGACGAGGCCTTCTTCGACGTCCGACTCGGCCACACGCTTGACGGTGTGACCCATTTCCTCGGCGACGAGCTGGGCGGTGTCGCTGTCGATCACATCTGTGATCTTCAGCATGATGCCCTGCTTCATCAGAATCTTGATGACGTCGACCGCGCGCTCCGCCATGCGGTTCGCGAGTTCCTGGATGGTGATGATTTCCGGGATGACGACATCGCGCACGATCTTCTGCGGCGCGTCCTGGATGCCCATGTGCTTCTTGCGCTCGCGCTCCACGCGGCGGCGCATCGAGGCAAGCGAGCGCTGGCGGCCGCTGTCGTCGTCGAATGCCTTGGTGATGGTGAGCTTGCCGCGGCGGCGCTCTTCGGTGCGGCGCGTGGCGGGCTGCTTGGGCGCGGCATGACCGGCGCTGCGCTTCGGCTTGTCTTCCTCGTCGCCTTCCTCGGCCGCAATTTCCTTAACGGCGGCGCGGGGGGCGGGACGTTCTTCCTCAGTGCCGCGGCGCTTCGCATCGTCGGCGGAACGGGCGCGCGCTTCCTGCTCGGCGGCAAGACGGGCGGCTTCTTCCTCGGCGCGTGCAGCAGCTGCGGCGCGCTCGGCAGCGCGGCGCGCATCTTCCTCGGCGAAGCGTTTTGCTTCTTCCTCGGCGCGGCGGCGGTCCTCGCCTTCGCGCTCGCGGGCGCTGTCGAGCGCCTGAGCGCGGGCGGCCTTTTCCTCTTCCGTCAGCGTGCGCAGCACGATGCCGGAGCGGGCTCGGCTTGCCGGCTTCTTCTCGGCGGCGGGAGCGGCCTCAGCCTTCTTTTTCGGTTCGGGCGCTGCAGCGGCCGCCGGTGCCTCTTTCGGCGCGGGCGCGGGCGCGGCAGGCTTTGCCTTTTCCTCGACGGCGGCGGGCGTGCCGTCCGTCTTCAGCGTACGCTTCTTCTTCTTTTCGACGACGACCGATTTCGAACGGCCATGCGAAAAATTCTGGCGTACATGGCCAGACTCCACCGTCCGCTTGAGGCTCAGGGTCTTCCCGCCCGCGGCTTTCGGTTTGCGTTCGCTCGTATCGGCCTGATCGGTCATTCCTGTCCTTCGTCAGCTTTCCCGGGGGGTATTACCGCACGGGTCGTTTCCGGGCGGTCCATCCGCCCATAGCGCGCGAGCCTGGCAAGATCGGCCAGAACTTTCGCCTGCATGCGGCCCGGGATCAGGGCTGCATGTATCACATTTCCGCGGCCCAATGCCAAACCCATTTCGTCTGACCAAAGCGGGCTCAACACCGGGACATCGCCCAGAATTCCTTGCTCTTTGGCCACCCGGAGGCGCTGTTCGAGCTTGCGGCGGCCATCCTCGGCGCCGTCTCGCGCCTCGATCAGGGCGGCGACCCGGCCACGGCCGATTGCCGTCAAAACCTTCTCAAAACCGGTCTCAAGCGCACCGGCGCGGCGCGCAAGGCCCACGGCGTCGGCGGCCCGGCGGGCGAGCAGCCGCTCGACAAGGGCGGGCAGTGCCGGATCGGCCCTGACGGGCGCCCGCGCGGCCTTGGCGAAATGGCCTTTCGCCACCGCCCGCTCGAGCATTTCCCGCGTCGCCGTGACCCAAAAGCCACGGCCCGGCAGCTTTTCCGCCAGATCCGGGACGACATTGCCGTCCGGGTCGAGCACGAAACGGATCAGCCCGTCCTTGCCGCCGCTCTCGCCAGAGACGATGCAGCGGCGCTCCGGGCCTGCGGCGTCAGGCTTCTTCACCAACCTCGTCCGCTTCCTCTCCGTCTTCATCTTCTTCTGCCGATGCGAGATCGGCTTCGGTGATCCAGCCCGCCTTGAGGCGCGCGCGCATGATGAGGTCGTTGGCGTCCTCGGCCGTCAGGTCGAAGCCTTCGATAATACCCTGCTGATGCTTGCGCTCGCCATTCACGGTCTCGTTCCAGCCGAGCAGATCGTCGGTGGCGCAGCCGGCGAGGTCCTCGACGGACTTCACATCGTTCTCGCCGAAAGCGACGAGCATCTTCGGCGTCACGCCTTCGATGTCGCTGAGTTCGTCGGCAACGCCAAGCTCGCGGCGCTTCGCATCATATTCGGCATTCTGGCGTTCGATGAATTCGAGGGCGCGGCTCTGGATTTCCTGTGCCGTGTCCTCGTCGAAGCCTTCGATGCCTGCGATTTCGTCGAGATCGACATAGGCCACTTCCTCGATCGAGGCGAAGCCTTCCGAAGCAAGGAGCTGGGCGATCATCTCATCCACGTCGAGCGCCTCGGCGAAGATCGCCGTGCGGCTGACGAATTCGGCCTGGCGGCGCTCGCTTTCCTCGGCTTCGGTGAGGATATCGATATCCCAGCCGGTGAGCTGCGAGGCGAGACGCACATTCTGGCCGCGGCGGCCGATGGCGAGCGAGAGCTGATCGTCAGGCACCACGACTTCGATGCGCTGCGCATCTTCATCGAGCACGACCTTGACGACTTCGGCAGGCGCCAGCGCATTGACGATGAAAGTCGCTGCGTCGGGCGACCACTGGATGATGTCGATCTTTTCGCCCTGCAGTTCGTTCACCACGGCCTGCACGCGCGAACCCCTCATGCCGACGCAGGCGCCGACAGGGTCGATCGAATTGTCGTTCGAAATGACGGCGATCTTGGCGCGGCTGCCGGGATCGCGCGCAACGGCGCGGATCTCGATGATGCCGTCGTAGATTTCCGGCACTTCCTGGCCGAAGAGCTTGGCCATGAACTGGGGATGGGAACGCGACAGGAAAATCTGCGGACCGCGCTGTTCGCGGCGGACGTCATAGATATAGGCGCGAATGCGATCGCCATTGCGGAAGGTTTCGCGCGGCAGGAGTTCGTCGCGGCGGACGATCGCTTCGCCACGGCCGAGATCGACGATGACATTGCCGTATTCGACGCGCTTCACGATGCCGTTCACGATCTCGCCGATGCGGTCCTTGTATTCGTCGTACTGGCGCTCGCGCTCGGCGTCGCGCACCTTCTGCACGATGACCTGCTTTGCGGTCTGGGCGGCGATGCGGCCGAAATCGACGGGCGGCAGTTCGTCCTCGATGAGATCGCCGGTCTGCGCCGCCGGATTGCGGCGCTGCGCGGACTTCACATCGATCTGCACCGCGTCGTTCTCGACCTGGTCGACCACTTCGAGAAGGCGGACGAGGCGGATTTCGCCGGTCTGCGGATTGATGCGGGCGCGGATTTCGTTCTCGGCGCCATAGCGCGAACGGGCCGCCTTCTGGATCGCCTCCGCCATCGCCTCGATCACGACTTCGCGGTCGATCGACTTTTCACGCGCGACCGCATCCGCGATCTGCAACAGTTCAAGCCGGTTGGCGCTTACTGCCGGTGCCATTCTCTATTCTCCGTCAGAGGAGGCGTCCGGCGCGTCATCGGCCGGGCCCTGTCTTTTGAGACTTTCCCTAATGAGGTCGTCGCTCATCACGAGCTTCGCCTCGCTCACCTTCTGGAACGGCAGGCCGAGAACCTGCGGCTCCGAAAATCCTTCGACTTCGCTTTCGATGAGTATCTCGCCATCCTCTGCGCCCTGCAGCAGACCGCGAAAACGCTTGCGGCCGCCGACGGCTTCGGAGAGTTCGACCTTCGCATCGAAGCCCTGCCAGCGGTCGAAATCCTTCAGCCGCGTCAGCGGCCGGTCGATGCCGGCGGATGAAACCTCGAGATTGTATTCGCCGGGGATCGGGTCCTCGACATCGAGCACGGCGGAGAGGATGCGCGAAAGCTCCTCGCAATCCTCGACCGACATGGAGCCATCGGCGCGTTCGGCCATGATCTGCAGCGTGTGACCGTCCTGCAGGCCGAAGCGGATGCGCACGATCTCGAAGCCCGCGCCTTCGGCGGGACCACGCAGAAGATCGAAGATCCGCCGGGGGACGCCATGCGGCGCGACGAGATGCGTATCGAGCGCATCCGCCGCTTCTTCCCTTTTCCTGTCGAGACCCGTCGAGGCCAAGGCCACACTCCAGATGACGTCAAACAGGGCCCCAGATAACAAAAAAAGCGGGCCCCCGTTTCCGGAGACAGCCCACTCTCTGGAGCGTCGCTGACTTGTTGGCGTCTATATAGACCCCTTTCACCCCAAGGGCAAGGGCGACCCTCAGACCCGTGTGAAGGAGAGATAGCAGGGGGTGCGGCCCTCGCGGATGGCTTTCGTCTCATAACGGGTGCCGGGCCAGCCTTCGTAGGGCCTGCGCCAGTCTTCGGCCCGTTCGGCGGTCCAGCGGAAGGTCTCGCCCCGTTCGCGGTTGAAGCGGCTCACATGAGCGAGCGTCCAGGCGATGTAGTCGGGGATATCGGAGGCAAAGCGGAGCTCGCCGCCCTTGCGCAGCGCACGGGCGAGAAAGCCCAGCGTCTCCTCATTTATGAAGCGGCGCTTGTTGTGGCGCTTTTTCGGCCAGGGATCGGGATAGAGAATGAAGACGCGGGCGAGGCTCGAGGGCGCAAGCCGCTCCAGCAGGAAGCGCGCATCGTCGTTCAATATGCGGACATTGGCGAGATCGCGCTCCTGGATTTCCGAGACGAGCTTCGCCACGCCATTGAGGAAGGGCTCGCAGCCCATGATACCGACGCGCGGATGGGTTTCGGCCTGGTGCGCGAGATGTTCGCCGCCGCCAAAGCCCACTTCGAGCCAGACGTCATCGACATCGCCGAAAAGCGCCTTCGGCTCGATCACCGCCTCATCAAGCGAAATGGAGACCCTCGGAAAGAGGGTCTCCATCAAATTCGCCTGACGCGGCTTCAGGGTCTTGCCCTTGGTGCGCCCATAGACGTGACGGCGCGGGATGTCGCTTTCGCCGTTCAAGGGCACCCTTTCTTCCGCTCAGCGGACCGCGGCTGAGATCTTGTCGGCGATGTCGGTCTTCTCCCAGGAGAAGCCGCCATCCGCATCCGGCGTGCGGCCGAAATGGCCGTAAGCGGCGCTGCGCTCATAGATCGGCTTGTTGAGCTGAAGATGCTCGCGAATGCCGCGGGGCGAGAGGTCCATGCATTTCGCCACGGCGCGCTCGATCGCTTCTTCCTCGACCTTGCCGGTGCCATGCGTGTCGACATAGATCGACAGCGGCTTCGAAACGCCGATCGCATAGGAAAGCTGGATGGTGCAACGGTCGGAAAGACCCGCCGCCACGACATTCTTTGCGAGGTAGCGCGAGGCATAGGCCGCCGAGCGGTCGACCTTCGTCGGGTCCTTGCCGGAGAAGGCGCCGCCGCCATGGGGCGCCGCGCCGCCATAGGTGTCGACGATGATCTTGCGGCCGGTGAGGCCCGCGTCGCCGTCCGGTCCGCCGATCACGAAGATGCCGGTCGGGTTCACATAGAATTCTTCTTCGGGCGGGAACCAGCCTTCCGGCAGGACTTCCTTTACCACGCCGCGCACGAGTTCGCGGAGATCGGACTGCTTGACGCCGGCCTTGTGCTGCGTCGAGACGACGACGGAAGTCACGCCGACGGGCTTGCCGTTTTCATATTTCAGCGTGACCTGGCTCTTCGCATCGGGCTCGAATTCCGGACGCTCGCCGGAATGGCGGAGCTCGGCCATGCGCTTCAGGATGCGGTGCGAATAAATGATCGGGGCCGGCATGAGCACATCGGTTTCGCGGCAGGCATAGCCGAACATGATGCCCTGGTCGCCCGCGCCCTCATCCTTGTTGCCGCTCGCATCGACGCCCTGGGCAATGTCGGCAGACTGGGCATGAAGCAGCACTTCGCAGCGCGCCTTCTTCCAGTGGAAGCCATCCTGCTCATAGCCGATCGCCTTCACGGCGTTGCGCGCCGTTTCCTCGATCAGTTCCTTGGTGATGCTTTCATGGCCGCGCACTTCGCCGGCGAGGACGATGGTGTTCGTCGTGGTCAGCGTTTCGCAGGCGACGCGCGAAAAGGGATCGCGCGAGAGATAGAGATCGACAACGGCATCGGAAATCCTGTCGCACACCTTGTCGGGATGCCCCTCGGAAACGGATTCGCTGGTGAACAGGTAATTTGACCTAGCCAAAATTGATCTCCCTCATATGTGTGAGATGAGTTTCATGCCGGTTGAGGCGAAAACGCCTCCGGCATTTTTCATTCGTGGCGGTGCAATGGGCATGTCTGCCGATGGCCGGCAAAGCGCTGCCCCCGCCGCCGGCCATGGTTGTTGCAAGGAACAGATGCGGGGTCAACAGCAGATCGGAAAAAGATATGCACATAAGTGCATATCGTTCTGTCATTCACCGTAATGAAGGAAACCGGCTACTATTCCGCCCCGGATTCGTCGGGCTCGCCGGCCAGCGCCTTCACGAGATCGAGAATGCGCTTGCGGAGCCGCGGGTCGGAAATCGCGAAAAAGGCACTGTTGAGCTGGATACCCTCGGCGCTCGACAGGAGCTCGGTATCGAAATGGGCATGGGCGGCGCCATCCGCCTGCCCTTCCCGTTCCAGCCCTTCAAAAAAGAAGTCAATCGGAACGCCCAGCACCGTGCCGATCTGATAAAGGCGGCTCGCGCCGATGCGGTTCGAGCCCTTCTCGTATTTCTGGACCTGCTGGAAGGTGAGGCCGAGGCTTTCGCCAAGCTTTTCCTGGCTCATGCCGATCAGCATGCGGCGCATCCGGACGCGAGCGCCGACATGCACATCCACGGGATTGGGCAATTTGCGGGTCATGGGTGGACCTCTACAAGTAGCAGGGGGCCAAGACTACAACTTTAAGTCGCGGGCGCCAGCCCGCACACCGTCGCATATGGCGGGAATGAGCGGGCGCGGTCCAATCCGGATGCAACCGGGGAAATCAGCCCCGGCCACGGCGGCGGGCATCCCAGGCGGCGGTCAACGCCGTCAGCAGCATGAGGAAAGCGGCGAGGAAGTCGCCGAGCCGGGCATAAAGCGTCGGCGACAGGGGGGCGGGAAGCTGCGCATCGATGACGCCGGCCTGGTCGAGCGGCAGGCTCTCAAGGACGCGGCCATAGGGATCGACAAGGGCGGAGATGCCGCTATTGGCCGAGCGGACGATGGGCAGGCCCTGCTCGACGGCGCGCATGCGGACCTGCGAGAAATGCTGATAGGGGCCGGCCGAGGCGCCGAACCAGGCATCATTCGTGATGTTGACGAGCCAGGCCGGTCGCTCGCCGGCGGCCACCACCTTGCCGGGGAAGATCACCTCGTAGCAGATGAGCGGGCTCAGCGGTGGAACACCGGCGACGCTCAGCGTGCGCGGTCCGGGGCCTTCCTCGAAGCTGCCCTGGAACTGCACGAGCTGGCGCAGTCCGATGCGGCCGAGAAGATGGCGAAGCGGCACATATTCGCCGAAGGGTACGAGATGATGCTTGTCGTAGGTCTCGACGATCTCGCCCTTGTCGTTCAGGACATAGAGCGAGTTGTAGAAGACGCTCAACCGGTTTGCCGGGCCGCCGGGCACGGATTCGGCGCGGTTCGACCCCACGATGAGGTGCGACCCTTCCGGCAGGGTGCGGCCGATGGCGGCCAGCACATAGGGCTCGCGGGCAAGCAGCACGGGCACGGCATTTTCCGGCCAGACGATCAGAGTGCCGGGGGCGGGGCCGTTGGGGCGCCCTTCCGTCGGCTCGCGCGACATGCGCAGCAATTGGCCGATGATAGTGAGAAGACGTTCCTCGCTGTCCCAGTCGCGCGCGAAGGGTGTGTTCGGATGGACGATGCGGATTTGCGCCGCATTCGAATAATCGAGCGTGGCGGAAGAAAGCCGCGCCGCGCCCCCGAGCCAGATGAGCGCGAGGCATGCGAGCGCGATGGCGGGCGCCGTGAGAAGATTGCCGTCGATGCGCCGCGCGATCGAGGCGCCGCGCGTGTCGAAGGAGGCAACGGCGCCGGCGATCAGCATGGCGAAGAAGGTGAGGCCATAAGGGCCGACAAGGGCGCCTGCCTGCATCAGCGCATCGGAGGCGGAGAAGGAACTGCCGATCAGGTTCCAGGGGAAGCCCGTCAATATATGGCCGCGCAGCCATTCGAGGCATGTCCAGACCACGGCGAAGATCGCGATGCGGCGATAGCCATGCAGCCAGAAGAGGCGCGCAAGCGCCGTCGCAGCGGCGGTGAAGAGCCCGAGCCCCGCCGGCAGAAGCGTGACTGCGACCGGCAGGAGGAAAGCGAACTTCTCCGCATCGACAAGGAATGCGTTGCCGACCCAGAAGAGGCCGAGCAAAAAATAGCCGAAGCCGAACCACCAGCCGATAAGGCCCGCGCGCCACAGCACGCGGCGGCGGCGCGAGCGCGTCGGCTCGCCCACACCATCGAGCAGCCAGACGAGAACGGGAATGGTGATGAAGAGAAGCGGCAGAAGTCCGTAGGGCGGCAGCGCCAGCGTGCTCGCGGCGCCGGCGGCGAAAGCCGCGCCATGGCGGCGCCAGCCGCGCAATTCGGCGAGGGCGGAGGCGAAACTTTCCAGGCGGAAAACCGCGGCAGGCAGCAGATTCTCAATGCGCACGGGATTCAGCCTTCCGCTTTCTTGAGCGGCGGCTCTTCGCCCTGGGCCGGGAGAAGATGGATGCGTACCCGCTTGATGCGGCGGGGATCGGCATCCTTCACCTCGAATTCGAGGCCGGCGGGATGACGCACAAGCTCGCCGCGGATCGGCACACGGCCAAGCAGCGAGAAGACGAGCCCGCCCAGCGTGTCGATGTCGTCTTCATTCTCTTCGTCGACGAGACGGACGCCGATCATATCTTCCAGATCCTCGATATCGCAGCGCGCATCCGCGTCGATGGTGCCGTCATCGCGCTTCACGAGCGAGGGGCCGCTATCGACATCGTGTTCGTCCTCGATTTCGCCGACGATCTGCTCCACGAGATCCTCGATCGAGACGAGACCATAGGTGCCGCCATATTCGTCGATGACGAGCGCGAGGTGAATGCGCGTCGCCTGCATCTTCACCAGAAGATCGATCGCGGGCATGGATGGCGGCACGAAGAGAACGTCGCGGCGGATCGTGCGCAGCGAGAAGGGCGGGCGCGGCGCGGCCGTCTCGGTCGCGGGCGGCGCGAGGAAGGCCAGCACATCCTTCAGATGGACCATGCCCACCGGATCGTCCAGCGTTTCGCGGTAGACGGGCATGCGCGAATGGGCGCTGTCGCGATAGAGCCGCAGCACTTCGTCAAGCGTCGCGTTTTCGTCGACCGCCACGACGTCGGCGCGCGGCACCATGACATCGTCCACGCGCAGCTCGCCGAATTTGAGGATGTTGACGAGCATGTGCCGCTCTTCGGCAGTCAGGCTGCGGTGGGAATCGTCATGCTCCTCGATGACTTCCTCGAGGCTTTCGCGCAGCGAGCTGTCGCCGTTTCCGTTGCCCTTGCCGAGAAAGGCCCGCAGCCAGCCGAAACGGGGACGCTGCCTCTCGTCCCTTGCTGGCGGTTCGCCCTGTCGCTCGCTTGTATCGGCCATTTGTCTTGCAGTCGTTTCGTCGGAAATGTCAGACGGCATAGGGATCGGCAATGCCGAGATCCTCGAGAATGTCGCGCTCGAGCGCTTCCATTTCTTCCGCTTCCTCGTCCGCCATGTGATCGTGGCCGAGAAGATGCAGAACGCCGTGAACGGTGAGGTGGGTGAGGTGATCGGCGAAGCTCTTGTTCTGTTCCTGCGCCTCGCGCGCGATGGTTTCGCGGGCGAGGACGACATCGCCGAGAAGGGGCAGCTCGTCGCGGAAAGCCTGTTCGGGGGCGCCGGTGTCCGGCATTTCGGCGGCCGGGAAGGAGAGCACGTTGGTGGACCCCTCCTTGCCGCGATAGGCCTTGTTCAGCCGGGCCACGAGTTCATCGTCGCCGAGCACGACGCAGAGTTCGCCGGGCTCGCCGCCGCAAACCACCGCATAGGCATGTTCGGCCGCGCGCCGCACCGTTTCCTCGGCGGCGCTGTCCCAGTCTCCAGCCTCGCGCAGAACCTCAATCTCGAGCCCGGAAACCGGACTTCGGCTCTTTTCGCCCCGTTTTCGCCCTGGCGTGGCGCTCATTTGCCCTTCTCTCCCAGCAGATCGCGCTCGCGGGCATTATAGGCCTTCACGATGCGCGTCACGAGGGGGTGCCGCACCACATCGGCATCGGTGAAATTGACGGTGGCGACGCCCGGCACGCCCTCGAGAATATCGAGCGCATCGCGCAGGCCCGATTTCGCGCCCAGCGGCAGGTCCACCTGGCTCGGATCGCCGGTGATCGCCATGCGGCTGTTCTCGCCGAGGCGCGTCAGAAACATCTTCATCTGCACCGGCGTGCAGTTCTGCGCCTCATCGAGAATGACGAAGGAGTTGGCGAGCGTGCGGCCGCGCATGAAGGCGAGCGGGGCGACTTCGATCTCGCCGCTTTCAAGACCCTTCATCGCCTGTTCGCCGGGCAGCGTGTCGTAAAGCGCGTCATAGAGCGGGCGCAGATAGGGATCGATCTTTTCCTTGAGGTCGCCCGGCAGGAAGCCGAGGCGCTCGCCCGCCTCGACGGCCGGACGCGACAGGATGATGCGGTCCACGCGCTTCTGCAGCAGCATCGAGACGGCGACGGCGACGGCGAGATAGGTCTTGCCGGTGCCGGCGGGGCCGACGCCGAAGACAAGTTCGTTCTGCATCAGCGCGTCGATATAGGTGCCTTGCGTCTGCGAGCGCGCGGAAATCACGCGGCGTTTCGTCTGAATCTGGTGACGGCCGAAGCCGCCTTGCGGCTTGTCGAGATCGGCTTCCGGCGCGGTCGCCATGCGGATCGCCCCGTCGACCTCGCCCGCCGTCACGTCCTGACCGGATTTCAGCCGCGCATAGAGATCGCGGAAGACGCGGTCCGCCTGATTGCGCGCATGGGGCTTGCCGGTAATCACCAGCTTGTTACCGCGCGAGGTCGCAAGCACGCCGAGACCCTGCTCGATCCGCGCCAGATTCCTGTCGTTCGTACCGAAAAGCTCCGTCAACAGACGATTGTCGTCAAAGGCGATGACGAGACTGTCGTCGCCGCCCTCGCTGCCCTTCGCCGTCTTTACGCCACCCGTTGCGCTCAACTCAGCCCTGTCCTTTCGCTATGCGAATGACCACATGTCATCAGGCGGTGACGGCCTCCGTCATCAGGAGGCGTCCCCGCAGGGAATTGCGATAGCCTTCCTCGATCTCGACTTCGACTATTTCACCGAAGAGGCTTTCCGGCGCCTCCTCGACG
>JAHBYL010000078.1 GCA_019635955.1 Parvibaculum sp. | reverse complement strand
TATCAGCTATGGCGCCTTCATCATTCCAGGCCTCATCATGCTTTCGCTCCTGACCGAGAGCATTTCCAATGCGTCCTTCGGCATCTACATGCCGAAATATTCCGGCACGATCTACGAAATCCTCTCCGCGCCCATTTCCGCCGTCGAAACCGTGATCGGTTATGTCGGCGCGGCGGCGACGAAATCGCTGATCCTCGGCGTGCTCATTCTCATCACCGCGCGCTTCTTCGTGGACTACGAGATCCAGCATCCGTTCTGGATGGCGGCATTTCTCGTGCTCACCGCCCTCACCTTCTCGATGTTCGGTTTCATTCTCGGCATCTGGGCGGACAGTTTCGAGCGGCTGCAGGTGGTGCCGCTGCTCATCGTCATGCCGCTCACCTTTCTCGGCGGCAGCTTCTACTCGATCACCATGCTGCCGCCCTTCTGGCAGACGGTGACGCTGTTCAACCCTGTCGTCTATCTCGTGTCGGGGTTCCGCTGGAGTTTCTACGGCTCGTCCGATGTCGGCGTGGAACTGAGCGTGCTCGCCATCCTCGGCTTCCTCGCACTCTGCACGGGGATCATCTGGTACATCTTCAGGACGGGGTACCGGCTGAAGGTGTGATGACGGGCGGCGCATCAACCGCAACGCGTTCACCCCAATTGCGTCATGCCCTGACTTGATCCGGGCATCCAGGGCTACTTGCTCGGCGCCTCGCCGCTCTGGATTGCCGGCCTCCTTGAAGTTCAAAGGAGAGCCCGGTAATGACGATGTTGTTTGGATATGACTTCGGCATCCGTCAACGCTACTGCGCCTCCAACTCCTGCAACCACGCGAAGATCAGCGGTGCCGCGCGGAGCATGGACTCTTCGTGGCCGGCATCGCCGACATTGACGGCGGTCGCGTCTGCGCCGCGGGCGCGGAAGACGGCTTCGGCGTTGGTCGCTTCTTCCGGCACGACATCGACGTCCGCCGTGCCGTAGTAGAGACGGAGAGGCGCTTGCGGCGTCCAACCGGTGAGGCCTGCCGCGGCAATCGTTTCGAGAAGCCAGTGCGCGCCGTCTTCATCGAAGGCCGCGAGAAAATCCGGGGTGAACATCTCGCGCGGATTCTCCGGCAATGCGGCGACGATCTCGTCCGGCTCATGCGGTGTGCCGTAGAGCCTTTCGACGAGGACGGCGTAGTCCGCAGTCAGCGCCGTATCGAGCGGGTGGCCGTAATGATGCGCGTGGCTCCAGGCCAGATAGGCGAGGTAGAGCGAATGGGAGCGCGCGCCGCCCTTCATCGCGGCGGCGAGCGAAATGTTGCGGATGTCGATTGCGGCGGCAACCGGCGCGGCGGCGAGGATTGTTTCTCCCCTCGCCTCCATGTCGCGCTGGGCGGCGAGCGTGACATGACCGCCTTGCGAGAAGCCGCTGAGGAAGATGGGCTTTTCCGGCGCGTCCGGCAATTGCCGCGCGGCGGCGATGAGCGCGGTTACCGCTGCAACATGCTCCGGCGTGACGTAGTAGCCGTGGATGCGCATGCTGTCGCCAAGGCCAAGATAGTCCGGCGCGAGCAGCATGTAGCCATTACCCGCGAAGAGGATCGAGGCGGCGGCGCCCGTCACGTCGAGGCGGGAGGGGACGGCCTCGCGGCTTGTCGATGTGCCGTGATGGAAGCTCACGATGCGCGACGGCGCCGCACCGCGCGGCAGGGCGAGCAGGCCGCTCGCCATGACGCGCTCGCCGCCTTCAAGTTCGACCGGATAGGCGATGCGGTAGGTATCGACCGCATGGGCGACCGGCACGCCGCCGAGCCCTGCGAGCCTCAGCAGAATCCAGCTTTCGATGCGCGAATAGGTCTTGAGCGGCGTCAGCTCGATGCCGAGCGGCGCTTCGACAGGCTGCGGCGCGCCGCAGCCTGCCAGCAGCAGCGCAATCGCCGCAATCCATGCACGAATGGTCACCGGCTCCTCCCCCGACATTCCTCCGTCAGAGGACTATCGGGGGCCGGGGCGGAAGGCGCAAGTCACGCCGCCGCATGTTCCTTCGGCCAGTCGCCGACATAGGCCGACTGCGGGCGGATGAGGCGGCCGACGCGTTCCTGCTCCATGACATGGGCGGTCCAGCCCGCAATGCGCGCCATGGCGAAGACGCTGGTGACGGCGTCGCGCGGGATGCCGAGCGCCTCGAGCAGGACGGCCGTGTAGTACTCCATGTTGGTGTCGAGGCGCTGGCCGGGCTTTGCCTTGCGCAGCGCGGCGAGCGCTGCCACTTCCACCTCGCGCGCGAAGCGGACGCGGGCATTGCCGTTGGTCAGGATCGTCACGGCCTTGTTGAAGACGTCGGCGCGGGGGTCTCGCACCTTGTAGACGCGGTGGCCGAAGCCCATCAGCCTCTCGCCGGATGCGAGCGCCTTTTCGAGCCAGGGCTCGATGTTCTCGCGCGTGCCGATCTCGTCCAGCATGTCGAGCACGGGGCCGGGCGCGCCGCCATGGAGCGGGCCCTTCAGGGCGCAGAGCGCGCCGACGATGGCGGAGACCGCGCCTGCCCTCGTGGCGGCGATGACGCGGGCGGTGAAGGTGGACGCGTTCATGCCGTGGTCGGCGACCGTGACCATATAGGCGTTGAGCGCCTCCACCTCTGCGGCGCTGGCGGGCGTGCCTCTCAGCATGTGGAGGAAGTCTTCGGCGTGACCCGCCTTCGCGTCCGGCGCAATGGGGGCCTTGCCTTCCGCCGCGCGGCAGAGCGCCGCCGTGAAGACCGCCGCCGCGCCCGCGAGGCGGATGTGATCCGGTTCGGCGCCCTCGCCCGCCTCGTCGCCCAGCAGCGAAAGGCCGGTGCGGAGGCCTTCGGTGATGCTGCGGCTGCCTCCAAGGGCCAGAAGACCCGGCACGAACGCGAAGGCCGCGACGCGCGCCCTTCCGAGCCCGGCGCGGACCTCGTCCGCCGAGGGTGCCGGTTCGAGCCCCGCCGCCGCCCAGAGGGCCGATGCCGCGCCCTCGAAATCATGGCTTGCGGCGAGCTCTTCCACTTCATAGCCCGCGACGATCAGCCGGCCGGCCTCGCCATCGACATGGCTGAGGCGGGTTTCGGCGGCCACCACATTGTCGAGGCCGCTGGCGCTGGCGGGACGGGGATTGGCACTCATGATCTCACTCCTTTGCTCGATCCGGCCTGGAAAGGGGCCTTGACGTCAAAGCTGGAGATGGGTTGATCCATAGTCAATCTTGATTAAGATAATCAATATATAGAAAGACATTGCCATGCCCGATGCACCCGAAAGCCTTTATCTCAGCGCCCGCGAAGCCGCAGCGGAGCTCGGCATCACGCTGCCGACGCTTTATGCCTATGTGAGCCGCGACCTGATCCGCTCGGAGCCGGTGCCGGACAGCCGGGCGAAGCGCTACCGGGCGGAGGATGTGCGGTCGCTGAAGCGGCGGCGCTCGGCGGAGGCGCAGGAGGCGGGCGCGGCGCCGGGGACACTCAGCTTCGGCCAGCCGGTGCTCGATTCCGCGATCACCCTGATTGCCGACGGGCGGCTCCATTACCGGGGCTCGGATGCGACGGCGCTGGCGAAGAACTCGAGCCTGGAACAAGTGGCGGCGCTGCTCTGGGGCTGCCGCGATGTGCAGCCCTTCACGAAGGATGCTGTGTTCCACCCTTCCGAGCGGCTGAGCGAACTTGCGGCCTCGCTGTCGCGCGTGCCGCGGATCGAGCGATGCCTGTCGCTGCTGCCTCAGGCGGCGCTGGAAGACGCCGCCGTCTACAACATGACGGATCGCGGGCTTGCCGCGACGGGCGCGCGGCTACTGCGCTATGTCGCTGCCGTGATCGCAGGTGAAAGCCCGAGCGACAAGCCGGTGCATGAGGTGCTAACGCGTGCGCTGACGCAGGGCGAGCGGCCAGCCGCCGAACTCATCCGCGCCGCACTCGTCCTCTCCGCCGATCACGAGCTCAATGCGTCGGCCTTCACGGTGCGCTGCGTGGCAGGCACGGGCGCGACGCTTTATGCCGCCGTGCAGGCCGGCATCTGCGCGGCTCAGGGACCGAAGCATGGCGGGCTTTCGGGCCGTGTCGAAGGACTGCTGCTCGACATGGCGAACAGGATCGATGTGGAAGATGCGGTGGTGCAGCGCCTCAAAGACAACGATCCCGTGCCGGGCTTCGGCCACCCGCTCTACCCGGACGGCGATCCACGCGCCCGTGCGCTCCTCGCCATGACGCGCGAAAAATATGGCGACGATGCAAACTTCAAGCGCGCCGAACGCATCATCGCGGTGATGGCCGAAGCGGGCGGGCTCAGACCCAATATCGATTTCGCGATCGCGGCGGTGGGCGCGGTGCTGCATCTGCCGCGCGGCGCGGGGCTCAGCATGTTCGTGCTCGGGCGTACCGCGGGCTGGATCGGCCATGCGATGGAGCAATACCGCACGGGGCTGATGATCCGCCCGCGTGCCCGCTACACAGGCGAGGCGCCGCGCTGAGGCACGTGCTAGTCTTCGCGTCACCGGCTTCGGGGAGGGCATCATGAGCGGAAGAACGGCGCTTGTCGCAGGCGCGACGGGATTGATCGGCGGGCATCTTGTGACGCTGCTTCTTGCCGACCCGGCCTATGAGAAAGTCGTCGTCGTCGCGCGCCGTCCGCTCGACGGCATCGCCTCACCGAAGCTGCAAACGGTGCTTGCGGATTTCAATGCGCTCGATGCGACCCTCGCAGGCGTGGCAGCGGAGGACGCCTTTTGCGCGCTTGGCACCACGATCAAGGTGGCGGGAAGCCAGGACGCATTCCGCAAGGTCGATCACGACTACATCGTCTCCTTCGCGCGGGCGGCGAAGGCGGCGGGCGCGGTGCGCTTCCTTCTCGTATCGGCGATGGGAGCGGACGCGAATTCGGCGATCTTCTATTCGCGCGTGAAGGGCGAGACGGAGCGGGATGTCCGCTCACTCGGATTCGACGCTACGCATATTTTCCGGCCGGGTCTCCTTCTCGGCGAGCGGAAGGAAAAGCGCATCGGCGAGGAGATCGGCGCGGCGCTGACGCCTTTCCTCAACCCGCTGATGCTCGGGTCCCTTCGCGCCTATCGCTCGATCCGGGGCGAGACCGTTGCCCGGGCCATGAAGGGCGCGGCACTGGCCGGGGCGCCGGGAACCCATATCCACACTTACGAGGCGATGAAACGTTTTGCGGGGGTTTGAATTTGCGAGCCTGTGGTAGGGTTCCAAAAAAGAATTGATACCCGGAGGCATCCCCATGACCGCAGAAGCAGCGGGAACGCCCGAGGCGGCGGAGATCGCGGCCGCGCGGCAGCGGCGGCTCAATCTCTATCTCGGTGGACAGGCGAGCTGGTTCATCAGCCTTGGCATCCAGTTCGTCATCTTCCCCTATCTCGTGACGCAGGTGCTGAACGAGCCGGCGGCGCGGGTCGGCATTGCGCAGATGTCGCTGATGCTGCCTGCCCTCTTCTTCATGTTGCTCGGCGGCACGGTAGCCGATCATGGCGATGCGCGGCGCATTCTCATCCGGGTGCATCTTCTCGCGACGCTGCCGCCGCTCGTTCTGGCCGGGATTCTCCTAGCGGGAGAGCTCAGCTATGCGGCGCTTATCGTCTATGCGCTCGTCATGGGCACGCTTGGCGCCTTCGCCATTCCTGCACGGGACAGCGCGCTCACACGCGTCGCGGAATCGCGCATCCAGCAGGCCGTCACCATGGCGATGGGCGTGCAGATGGGCTCGCAGCTCGTGGGCATGCTGTTCGCGGCCCTTGCCGCCCTTACGGGCGCCGCGGCGCTGCTGCTGTTTCAGGCCTTCGTGATGCTGACGGGCCTTTGGGCATCTGCAAAACTCTCACCGCTGCCGCCGAGCAATGTCGCGACCATGAGCCGCTACGCGCAGATCGTCGACGGGATCAAGTCCGCGGCGGCCCAGCCCATGGTCGCCACCGTGATTGCGCTCAACTTCGCCGTCGGTCTTTTCTATGTGGGGAGCTTCCTCGTCGCGCTGCCGCTGATGATCCGCGACATCTATGCGACCACCAACGGCGAATTCACGTTGCTCTTCGCGATCGTCAATATCTGCTTCTGGGGCGGCACCATCGTTGCCAACATGGCGCTGCTGCGGATCGGCCATATTCATCATCGCGGGCGGGTGATGATGGGATCGCTCACAAGCGGCCTCATCATTCTGGCGCTGTTCCATTTCCCGATGCCGTTCTGGCTGCTCGGCCTGCTCGTATTCTGGTGGGGCATGGGCGCCGGCACGACGATGACCATGGGCCGCACCATCGTGCAGACCGCCGCTTCGGGCAATCACCTCGGACGGGTGCTTGCCGCCTACCAGCTCGGCTTTTCGGGCGGGGCGCCACTCGGCTCGCTGATGATGGGATTGCTGGTCGGCTGGCTCGGCATTTTCGATGCCGTGCTCGTGCCGGCAACCGTGATGATCGGCGTTCTGGCGCTGCTTTATTTCCTCACGCCGATCTGGAGCTACCGCGCGGATGTGGAATGAAAAACGGACCGGCGTTTGACCGCCGGTCCGTTCAATTCTCCTGCGAGGGCAATCAGCTCGCCAGCCGCTCGGGCTCGCGGCTCTCCGTCTTCTTCGCTGCGGGCTTTGAAAACTCCATCGCGCCGTCTTCGACCTCGCCGAATTTCAGCGCCATGATGTCGAGCGCGTAATTCTGATGGAGCTTCCAGGGCTTCTTCGAGCCCTGCTTCGGGAACTTGCCGATCGAACGCTGGACATAGCCCGAGGTGAAATCGAGCCAGGGCTCTTCCTGCACTTCCGGGTCATTGAGGCGCGGCGTCGCCTGCTTCGTTCCCGTTTCATCCATGTGGTTGATGAGGCGGCAGACATATTCGCAGGTGAGATCGCATTTCAGCGTCCATGAGGCATTGGTGTAGCCGAAGGCCGAAGCGAAGTTCGGCACGTCGCTATACATCATGCCCTTGTAGCTCATCGTGTCGGCGAAATTAATGTGCTTGCCGTCCACGTCGAGTTCGATGCCGCCCAGCACCTTCAGGTTGAGACCGGTCGCCGTGACCACAACATCGGCCTCAAGTTCCTTGCCGGACTTGAGCAGGATGCCCTTCTCGGTGAAGCGCTCGATATGATCGGTGACGACGGATGCGCGGCCCTGCTTGATCGCATCGAAGAGATCGCCATTCGGCACGAGGCAGAGGCGCTGGTCCCAAGGATTGTAGGGCGGCGTGAAATGCGTCTTCACGTCATAGTCGGGGCCAAGCTGCTCGCGCACGCCGCGCAGGATCATGCGCTTCACCCGCTCGGGCTTCCGCCGGCTCATGTTGAAGAAGAGCATGCCGAGAAGCACATTCTTCCAGCGCGTGATGCCGTAGGCGAGTTTCGCGGGGAGATTGCGGCGGAGCCAGTTCGCCATGCCATCTTCCGCCGGGCGCGAGACGACATAGGTCGGCGTCCGCTGCAGCATGGTGACATGCGCGGCATTCACCGCCATTTCCGGTACCAGCGTCACCGCCGTTGCGCCGGAGCCGATCACCACCACGCGCTTGCCGGAATAGTCGAAGCCTTCCGGCCATTTCTGCGGATGGAGAATGCTGCCCTTGAAATTCTCAACGCCAGCGAAGTCCGGCGTGTAGCCTTTCTCGTAGTCGTAATAGCCGCTGCACATGAAGATGAAATTGGCGGTGAGGCGGACGGGTTCCTTTTCAGGGCCTCGCTCGGCATCCACGGTCCAGACCGCATCCTCGCTCGACCAGGCGGCATGCTTCACCATGTGGCCGAAGCGGATGTGCCGGTCGATGCCGTTGTCGCGCGCGGTCTCGCGGACATATTTCAGGATCGAGGGGCCGTCTGCGATGGCCTTCGCTTCCGTCCAGGGTTTGAAGGAATAGCCGAGCGTGTACATGTCGGAGTCGGAGCGGATGCCCGGATAACGGAAGAGATCCCATGTGCCGCCGATGCTCTCCCGGCCTTCCAGGATCGCATAGGTCTTGCCGGGGCAGTTCTTCTGCAGGTGATACGCGGCGCCGATACCGGACAGGCCGGCGCCAACGATCAGCACGTCGAAATGAGCTAGGGACTGGTCAGTCGTCATGGGGCAACCGGCTCCGGATTGACGCAGGGGCGTCAGGTGTTTCGTTGCATCTTATCTAGCCTTTCGCCGGGCAAATTGCACCCCCTTATTTACAAGATCGTAAGTAAGGAAACACAATGGCCGAGAGGGGCATATTTGCGGGGTTTTTGGCAGGCCGTGTGTAGTAAGGTTTCCGAACCAATATTTGCGCTTTCAGGGATTCGTGAATGACGACGCCGGTCCGCGATCACCGCGCCGACCATCGCTGGTACATGGCCAGCCTGTGGGGCTATTTCCTTGCGGGCGGCATTCAGGGCGTGCTCTTCCCCTGGATCATCGCCTTCGTGCTGCATGAAAGCTCGGAACGCGTGGGCATCGCGCAGATGTTCTCGATGCTGCCCATGCTGCTGCTCGGCATGTTCGGCGGCGCCGCCGCGGACCGGGCCGAACTCCGCGGCCACCTGATGCGGCTGCAGATGATCGGCGTGCTGCCGCCGCTGATCCTCGCGGTGCTGATGTTCAACGGGGTGATCAGCTACTGGATCATGCTGCTCTATGCGGTGTCGCTGTCTTCGCTCGGGGGATACATCATGCCCGCGCGCGATTCCATGCTGTCGCGCGTCGCGGTGAACAGTCTCGGCGGCAATTTCCAGCGGGCCGTGGCGCTTGCCATGAGCGGGCAGTTTCTTGGCCAGGTCGGCGGCTATGCACTGGGGAGCCCCGCGGAATATATCGGCGTCTGGCCGCTTCTCATCCTCCAGAGTTCGCTCCTCGCCTTCGCGGCGTTCGCGACCTCGCATCTTGCCCCTGCGCCGCCCTCGCCGCGCGCCGACATGCGCCGCCGGCCGCTGCGCGACGTGAAGGAGGGCCTCGCCGCCGTGTGGCGGCATGAGCGCATCCGTCCCGTGCTCCTGCTGATGTTCTTTTCGGGCATCCTGTTCATGGGTGTCTTCATGGTGCTGTTCCCGCTGCTCATCCGCGACGTCTATGACGGCGGCTCGCGCGAGATCAGCTTCATCTTCATGTCGTTCTTCGGCGGCATCGGCATATCGTCCTTCGTGCAGTCGCGGCTGAAGCCGATCAGGCGGCAGGGCCGCGCCATCATGCTCGCCATGTGCACGGGCTCGGTGGTGATGGTGCTGGTGCATTTCCATCCGCCGATCTGGGGCGTGTTCCTGCTCGCGCATGGCTGGGGGCTTGCCGCCGGCGTTTCCATGAGCCAGTCGCGGGCCATCGTTCAGGAAAGCGCGTCCGATGCGCTGCGCGCGCGGATGCTGGCGGGCTTCAATCTCGGCACGATGGGCGGCGGGCCGATCGGTGCGGTGCTGATCGGCTTCGTCATCGCCGCGATCGGACCGATCGATGCCGTGCTGGTGCCCTGCGGGCTGATGATTTTCCTCTGGGCGGCGATCTATTTCTTCACGCCGCTCTGGCGGCTCGAAGCGCCACAGAAAAAAGCCTCGCCCTGAGGGCGAGGCTTTCTGGTTTTCAAGGGCTTTCGGCCTCAGCTGTACTTGCGCTCTTCCCACCAGGGATAGAAGGACGGCATGTCCTTCGAGACCTTGCAGGGATAGTTCGCCGGGCGCTTTTCGAGGAAGGACATGACGCCCTCCTTCGCATCGGCGCTGGCGCCGCGCGCATAGATGGCGCGGCTGTCGATCTTGTGCGCTTCCATCGGGTGATCGGCGCCGAGAAGCCGCCAGAGCATCTGGCGCGTCAGCGAGACGGAGACGGCTGCCGTGTTGTCCGCGATCTCGCGGGCGATGGCGCGTGCGGCGGGGAGAAGATCGTCCGGCTTGTGGATTGAGCGGACGAGGCCGCCCTTCAGCGCCTCTTCCGCACCGAAGACGCGGCCCGTATAGGTCCATTCGAGCGCCTGCGAAATACCGACGACGCGGGGCAGGAAGTAGCTCGAGCAGGCTTCCGGCACGATGCCGCGGCGCGCGAAGACGAAGCCGAACTTCGCATTCTCGGAGGCGAGGCGAATATCCATCGGCAGCTGCATGGTGACGCCGACGCCGACGGCCGGGCCGTTGATGGCGCCGATGACGGGCTTCAGGCTTTCGAAGATGCGCAGCGTGAGGCGGCCGCCGCCATCGCGCACGCTTTCATGGCTCCAGTCGATCTCGCCATTCGCCTTGATGGGTGTGTTCGCCTTTTCGGGCCGGTCCTCGCGCTCGGCGTAGTCGAAGGTCTTGGCGCCCGCCGAGAGATCGGCGCCGGCACAGAAGGCGCGGCCCTCGCCCGTGACGATGATCGCGCGGACATCGTCATCCGCATCCGCCTTGTCGAAGGCGTCGATCATTTCGAACATCATCTGGCCGGTGAAGGCGTTGAGCTTGTCCGGGCGGTGAAGCGTGAGGGTGAGGATATTGTCCTTCACCTCGTATTTGATCGTCTCATAGGCCATTCGTTTTCTCCCTGTTGATGGCATTTGCCTGAATTCTTGTGCCTCTTTGCCGGGCCTCACGCTTTGCCGCTGCGTCAACTTTCCCGCGCCGCCAAAGTAAGTTGACCTTAGCGTCATCTTGCGGTGTCTTTGCGCCAACCGGCCCGAAAAATCCCGGGCCCAGATATAACAATGGACTCGCAAAAAAGCGAAATCCGGGCGGAGCGCAGGCTTCGCCTTTCAGTCGATGCCGGGAGACGACCAGATATGCATCCTTCCACACATGCGCAGACCAACCCCGACAAGCCGGCCTACATCATGGCCGGCACGGGCGAGACCGTGAGCTACAAGGAACTCGACGAGCGGTCGAACCAGGTGGCGCAGCTCTTCCGCGCGGGCGGCCTGAAGCCGGGCGACGCCATCGCCATCTTCATGGAGAACAATGCTCGCTATTTCGAAATCTGCTGGGCGGCGCAGCGTTCGGGACTCTACTTCACCTGCATTTCCTCGCGGCTGACGGCTGGCGAGATCGAGTACATCGCCGCCGATTGCGGGGCGAAGATGTTCTTCACCTCGAAGGCGCTGGAAAAGACGGCGCGCGAGCTCATTACCGGCAACCACCTGCCGGGCGTTCAGCGCAAGTTCGCCATCGGCGGCAGTGTCGAGGGCTATGAAGATTACGAGGCAGCGCGCGACGCGATGCCGAAGACGCGCATTGCCGACGAGACGGCGGGCATGGACATGCTCTATTCGTCGGGCACCACGGGCCGGCCGAAGGGCATTCGCATTCCGCTGTCGGGCGGCGCCATTGACGAAGTGGCGAGCCTGACCATGCTGGCGCAGTTCCTCTACGGCATGGACGAGAAGATGCGCTATCTCTCGCCCGCCCCGCTCTATCACGCCGCGCCGCTGCGCTATTGCATGACGGTGAACCGGCTTGGCGGCACGGTGATCGTGATGGAGCATTTCGATCCCGAAGAGGCGCTGAAAGCC
>JAHBYL010000077.1 GCA_019635955.1 Parvibaculum sp. | reverse complement strand
GGGCGGTGCCCGCGCCGGCCTCATCGCGCCGGACGAAAAGACCTTCGCCTATCTCGAAGGGCGCCCGCGCGCGCCCAAGGGCAAGGCCTGGGAGATGGCCGTCGAATACTGGAAGACGCTGCCCTCCGACGAAGGCGCGAAGTTCGACAAGGAAATCACCATCGACATCGCGGACCTGCCGCCGCTCATCACCTGGGGCACGAGCCCGGAAAATGTCATCAAGATCACGGACCGCATTCCCGATCCGAAGGATGTGCACGACGAAGCGCATGCGAAATCGATGCAGCGCGCGCTCGACTATATGGGCCTCACGCCCGGCACGCCGATTGTCGACGTGAAGATCGACCGCGTCTTCATCGGCTCCTGTACCAATGGCCGCATCGAGGATCTGCGCGCCGCCGCCGCCATCGCCGAAAAGGCGTTGAAGGCCGGCCGCAAGGTTGCCTCCACCGTCAATGCGATGGTCGTGCCCGGCTCCGGCCTCGTGAAGGAGCAGGCGGAGAAGGAAGGTCTCGACAAGATCTTCCTCGAAGCGGGCTTCGAATGGCGCGAGCCCGGCTGCTCCATGTGCCTTGCGATGAATGCCGACAAGCTCGCGCCCGGCGAGCGCTGCGCGTCCACGTCGAACCGCAATTTCGAGGGCCGTCAGGGCCGCGGCGGCCGCACGCATCTCGTCTCCCCCGCCATGGCGGCGGCGGCGGCGTTTGCGGGGCATTTCGTCGATGTGCGGGAGATGAAGTAGGATCGTTCTTTATAATGCCGGTAACCGGGGGGAGACGGCGATGAAGCAAGGCAGGAAGTTATATGGAGGTGTCTGCGCGATTGTTGCGATGAGTTTCATGATCGCTGCGTGTACGATTTCGGCTCAGGATGTGGCGCCCATACGGGCCAGCTCTTTCAGTCCGACCGGTTATGAAGAGCGGGGCTGGATCGCGATGGAAGGTCCGGCAACGGGGTATCGCGACAAGAAGATCGATGAGCGCACATACAAGATCGATGTCACGGGCAGCGAAGTGACGTCGCAGGAGCAGACGATAAACATTGCTCTCGTCAGAGCGGCGGCCCTCGCGGCGGACAACGGATATACGCACTTCACCGTATCGAACGTGAAGATGCAGATGATGTGTGTCGGAGGTGGCATGAAAGGTGCGAATCCGATGATCGAGCTTACGGCTCATTTCAAGCGGGCCGAAGAGGTTTCGGATTCGACCAAGGCCATGGATGCCGGAGACGTGCTGAGAACAAAGGGTCTCGAGATAGAGCGGCCCGACAGAAGCCGCGAAGGCAAGCAGCGTGCCTATCTCGCAAATGTCGAGGCCTGCCGGACCGGCAGACTGCAGAACCCAGAGAACATGAAGTTAAAGAGTGAGATGGACGGGTAGATGGACAAGTTCAACAAGCTGACGGGCGTTGCGGCGCCGCTGCCGATCATCAATGTCGATACCGACATGATCATCCCGAAGCAGTTTCTGAAGACGATCAAGCGCACGGGTCTCGGCAAGAATCTCTTCGACGAGATGCGCTATGACGACAAGGGCAACGAGGTGCCGGATTTCGTGCTGAACAAGCCGGCCTATCGCAATGCGCAGATTCTCGTCACCGGCGAGAATTTCGGCTGCGGTTCGTCGCGCGAACACGCGCCCTGGGCGCTGCTCGATTTCGGCATCCGCTGCGTGATCGCGCCGAGCTTTGCCGACATCTTCTACAACAACTGCTTCCAGAACGGCATTCTGCCCATCGTGCTGCCGCAATCGGAAGTCGACAAGCTGATGGACGATGCCGAGCGCGGGAGCAACGCCGTCGTCACGGTCGATCTCGAGGCGCAGGAAATTCGCGGGCCGGATGGCGGTGTCATCTCCTTCGACATCGATCCCTTCCGCAAGCATTGCCTGCTGAACGGTCTCGATGGGGTCGGCCTGACGCTCCAGAAGCAGGACAAGATCGCAGGCTTCGAAAAGAAACTCGAAACCGCAGCGCCCTGGCTGTAGCGCGATGGTGCGGCACCACGATGTTTTCTCTTCCACCGCTGGAAAAGTGGCGGCTTGACGACGATGGACTGGAGCCAAGTCCTGACAATAGCGCTAGCGGCATATGGTGCGCTTCTGTCTTCCGGTCTGGCAATCGTTCAAGTGCACTCCTACTGGAGTCGCCGCCGAAACCTGGTTGTCGAGGTGACGCGCTACTCAGACTTTAGCGAGGAGATATTTGAGTTTCGTCTTGTGAACCGGTCGGGACATTCGACGGAGATTCAGGAAATAACGCTCCACCAATACGGAATAGGAGAAGAAGGTGGATTTCAGGCTATAGCTGGAAGGACTATCGACGCGTACAAATCAAGCTTCGGGCGATTTGTGGTGGGCAAAGCTCCGAAAATCGATCTTCCTTTTGCATTGGAGCCTGGGCAAGGCGTTTGGATTTTTGTGGACGGAACGGCGATAGGTGAGTGTTTCAGACCCGTATTGAAAGAGACGTTCGGGTTGGACGTTATGTATGTCCGGTCGGATTTGTTTGCGATACACATTCAACACTCTCAGAGAGCGCAACGGCTGAAGGCCTTTTTTGAGATCAATGAAGTGTGTCTTGACCCAGAACACCAAATCGTCGGATGGCAGAAGTTAGTTCCTGTTTGGAAGAGATCTGCATATCGAATTCGATCACGCAAGCGGGGCAGCACTCTTGTGTCGCTAATGAAGGATAGCAAGAAATGACAAGAAACATCCTCATCGTCGCCGGCGACGGCATCGGCCCGGAAGTCATGGGCGAAGTCGAGCGTGTGATCGGCTGGTACAATGAAAAGCGCGGCTTCGACGCCAGGATCGAGAACGAGCTTGTCGGCGGCTGCTGCTATGACGCGCATGGCGTTGCCGTCACCGACGAGACGGTCGAAAAGGCGAAGAAGGCCGATGCCGTCATGCTCGGCGCGGTCGGCGGGCCGAAATGGGATAACGTGCCTTATGAGGGCCGCCCGGAAGCGGGCCTGCTGCGCCTCAGGAAGGATCTCGAACTCTTCGCCAATCTGCGTCCCGCGCTTTGCTTTGCGGCGCTCGCCGATGCGTCGTCCTTGAAGCGCGAGATCGTCGAGGGTCTCGACATCATGATCGTGCGGGAACTCACCGGCGGCGTCTATTTCGGCGAGCCGAAGGAAATCACCGATCTCGGCAATGGCGAGCGGCGCGGCGTCGATACGCAGGTCTATACGACGAACGAAATCCGCCGCATCGCCGAAGTCGCCTTCGATCTTGCAAGGAAGCGCGGCAACCGCGTGATGTCGGTCGAGAAGCGCAACGTGATGAAGTCGGGCGTGCTCTGGTACGAGGAAGTCTCGAAGCTTCACAAGGAGAAGTTCGCCGATGTGAAGCTCGAGCATATGCTGGCGGATAATTGCGCCATGCAGCTCGTGCGCAATCCGAAGCAGTTCGACGTGATCGTCACCGACAATCTCTTCGGCGACGTGCTGTCCGACATCGCCTCGATGCTCACGGGCTCGCTCGGCATGTTGCCGTCCGCGTCGCTCGGTGCGAAGGATGCGTCGGGCAAGGCCTGCGCCATGTATGAGCCGGTGCATGGCTCCGCGCCTGATATCGCGGGCACGGGCGCGGCGAACCCGATCGCCTCGATCCTCAGCTTCGCGATGGCGCTCCGCTACACGTTCGAGCTCGGCGCCGATGCCGACCTTCTCGAGAAGGCCGTCGACAATGTACTCGCCAGCGGGCTGCGCACCGGCGACATCATGCAGCCCGGCATGAAAAAAGTCGGCACCAAAGAGATGGGCGACGCCATCCTCGCCGCCCTCGACAAGCTGAATGCCTGAAACTCGATAGCCGCTTGACCCGTTGGAGGACCGCTCCAGGCAAAGCGGTCCTCAAGAAGGAAGACGATCATGGGCTACAAGATTGCCGTTCTCGGCGCCACGGGGAATGTGGGCCAGGAGATGCTGAACATTCTCGCCGAGCGCGAGTTTCCGGCGGATGAGGTGGTGGCGCTCGCGTCGCGCCGCAGCCAGGGCACGGAAGTGTCCTATGGCGAGCGCAACCTCAAGGTGAAGTCGCTCGACAGTTACGACTTCAAGGGCACCGACATTTGCCTGATGGCGACTTCGGGCGTCATGTCGGCCGAATGGGCGCCGAAGATCGCGGCCCAGGGCTGCGTCGTCATCGACAATTCGTCGAAGTGGCGGATGGACCCCGATGTGCCGCTCATCGTGCCGGAAGTGAATGCGCCCGCGATCGCCGGCTATACGAAGAAGAACATCATCGCGAACCCGAATTGCTCGACGGCGCAGATGGTCGTGGCGTTGAAGCCGCTGCACGATGCGGCAGGTATCCGCCGCATCGTCGTCTCGACCTATCAGTCGGTCTCGGGCGCGGGCAAGGAGGCGATGGACGAGCTCTTCACGCAAACACGCGCCATTTTCGTCAACGACAATATCGTCACGGAGAATTTCACCAAGCAGATCGCCTTCAACGTCATTCCCCATATCGACGAGTTCATGGAGGACGGGCAGACGAAGGAAGAATGGAAGATGACGGTCGAGACGAAGAAGATCCTCGACCCGAAGATCAAGGTGACGGCGACCTGCGTGCGCGTGCCGGTTTTCGTCGGTCATTCGGAAGCGATCAATATCGAGTTCGAGCGGCCGATCTCCGACGATGAAGCGCGGGACATCCTGCGCGAGGCACCGGGCTGCCTCGTCGTCGACAAGCGCGAGGATGGCGGCTATGTCACGCCCATCGAAAGCGTCGGCGAATATGCGACCTATGTGAGCCGCATCCGCGTCGACCCGACGATCGAGAACGGCCTCAATATCTGGGTCGTCTCCGACAATCTGCGCAAGGGTGCGGCGCTCAATGCGGTGCAGATCGCGGAGATCCTCGGCGCGCGCTATCTGAAGAAGGCGGCGTAAGAGGCCGCGTCGCCCCTCACCCTTCCTCCGTCCCCTGACGTATCGAAATTAACTCTCCTGCAATCCATGCACAAAAAATGTGCAGGACTTCCGCGGGTTTTTCGCATCCCTTCGCAGCGCAACGAAAACAAAATTTACCTTTCACCCGGATACTCGTTCCTGTCGCGTTTCTGACGGGGGTGCGTTGTGGGCAGCGTTGCGCAGTCGATCGATACGGTGTGGGTCCTCATCTGCACCGTGCTCGTGCTGCTTATGCAGGCGGGTTTCGCCTGTCTCGAGTCCGGTCTCGTCCGGGCGAAGAACTCCATCAATGTCGCGGTGAAGAACGTGATGGACTTCTGCGTTGCGGGCATGGGCTTCTGGCTTGTCGGCTTCGGCATGATGTTCGGGCTGAGCGCCGGCGGCTTTCTCGGCATGACGGGCTTTGCCTTTGACGGCGCGCCGGATGGCAATGCGGGCACTGCCTGGCTCATGGCCTTCTTCTTCTTCCAGCTTGCCTTCTGCTCCACCTCCACGACCATCGTGTCGGGTGCCGTCGCCGAGCGCATGAGCTTTCGCGGCTATGCGATCACCGCCGCCGTGCTCTCCATGCTCATCTATCCCGTCTTCGGCCATTGGGCCTGGGGCGGCGTTCTCACCGGCGAGGCGCAGGGCTGGCTCGAAAAGCTCGGCTTCATCGATTTCGCAGGCTCCACCGTCGTTCATTCCATCGGCGGCTGGATGGCGCTTGCCGCGATCATCGTGCTCGGGCCCCGCATCGGCCGCTTCGGGCCGGATGGGCGGCGCGTCGACGGGCATGACATGCCCATGGCGACGCTCGGCATGTTCCTCTTGTGGATCGGCTGGTTCGGCTTCAATGGCGGCTCCACGCTCGCGCTCAACACCTCCGTCCCCTTCATCCTCGTCCACACCATGCTGGGCGCGGCGGCGGGCGGGCTTGCCGTGATCGGCATCAGCTGGGTGCGCAACGGACTGCCGGATGTGCAGCTCGCGCTCAACGGCGTGCTGGCGGGTCTCGTCGCCATCACCGCCAATTGCCACATGGTCTCGACGTCGAGCGCCGTGCTGATCGGCGCGGGCGGCGGCATCGTCTGTTTCGTCGCGAGCGATCTCCTGCAGAAGCTCCGCATCGACGATGCGGTGGATGCGGTGCCGGTCCATCTGGCCGCCGGCATCTGGGGCACGCTCGCGGTCGCGCTGCTCGGCGAGATGTCCTATTTCCCCAACGGGCATACGCGGTTCGAACAATTCGGCGTGCAGCTTGCGGGTGTCGCTGCGGCCGGCGTCTTCGCCTTCGGCGTCGCCTATTCGGTGCTCCGCATCATCGACATATTTCTGCCGCTCCGCGTCTCGTCCGATGCCGAACGCATCGGCCTCAACTTCGCCGAGCATGGCGCCTCCTCCGCGCTTCTCGATGTGCTGGGTGCCATGGAAGCGCAGGCCGCGCGCGGCGATTTCTCGAAGCCCGTGCCGGTCGAACCCTTCACGGAAGCGGGCGAAATGGCGCGGCGCTACAATCTCGTGCTCGACAAGTTCAACAGCGAGGTCAAGCAGCGCGAGCAGGTGGCGAACGAGCTGCGCGATGCGCGCGACGTCGCCGAAATGGCCAATGCCTCGAAGTCGCAGTTCCTTGCCAACATGAGCCATGAGCTCCGGACGCCGCTCAATGCGATCATCGGCTTCTCGGAAGTGATGAATGGCGAACTCTTCGGGCCGATCGGGAACGAGCGCTACAAGGACTACATGGTGGATATCCACCGCTCCTCAAGCCATCTCCTCAGCCTCATCAACGATATTCTCGACCTCTCCAAGATCGAGGCCGACCGCTACGAACTCTACGAGGAAGAGCTCGATGTGATCGATGTGGTGGCGAGCTGCGAGCGCATGATGCGCCACCGGGCGGAAGAAGCAGGCGTCGATCTGACCGTCACCATCGAGGCCGAGCTTCCGGGCCTCACGGCGGACAAGCGGGCGCTGCGCCAGATTCTCCTCAATCTCGTCTCGAACGCCGTCAAGTTCACGCCCAAGGGCGGCAGCATCCGGCTCGATGCCTTCATGGAGCCCGATCACCGCATGGCCTTCCGCGTGTCGGATACCGGCATCGGCATGGCGAAGAAGGATATTCCCGTCGCGCTCGAGCCTTTCCGCCAGATCGGCAAGGACAGCAATATCTACACGACGGAGGGAACCGGGCTCGGCCTGCCGCTCACAAGGGCGCTGGCGCGGATGCACGGGGCGACGCTCGTCATCGAGTCCGAGCCCGGCAAGGGCACGATCATCACCATCCGCATGCCGCATGCCCGCGTGCTGAAGGTTCCCCAGCGCCTCGCGAGCTGATTTGGGCGCAGGGGCAGTATCCCTCTTCACAGGCGGCGCCCGGCTTTATAGTGTGCCCTCGCACATCCCGCGAAGGAGACAGTTTCATGGCCGATATCGCCGCCCGTCCGCGCCGCAGCGTTCTCTACATGCCGGGGTCGAATGCCCGCGCGCTCGACAAGGCGAAGGACATTCCGGCCGATGCGCTGATCCTCGACCTCGAAGATGCGGTCGCGCCCGACGCCAAGGAAGAGGCGCGCGCCCAGGTCTGTGCCGCGGTGAAAGGCGGCGGCTATGGCAAGCGTGAAATCGTCATTCGCGTGAACGGACTCGACACGCCCTGGGGTCGCGACGACATCAAGGCGGCGGCGGCCGTCGCGCCCCATGCGATCCTCGTCCCGAAAATCAATTCGGCGGCCGATGTGGAGCGCGCGGAAGAGGCGCTGTCCGACGCCGGCGCGAAACCCGGCCTCCAGCTCTGGTGCATGATCGAGACGCCGCTTGCGACGCTCAACATCCAGGCGATCGCGCAGAAGGCACGCGAGCCGGGCAGCCGCATGTCGGTCTGGGTCATGGGCACGAACGACATCGCGAAGGAGCTTCGCGCCGCGCATACGCCGGACCGCGTGCCGATGCTCGCCTCGCTCGGCCTCGCGCTTGTCGCGGCGCGTGCCTATGGTCTCGTCATTCTCGACGGCGTCTATAACGACATCAAGAACGAGGAAGGCTTCGCCGCCATTTGCGAGCAGGGCCGCGACATGGGGTTCGACGGCAAGACGCTCATTCATCCGAGCCAGGTCGTTCCCTGCAATACGATCTTCTCGCCGGACCCCGAAACGGTCGCCTTCGCGAGGCGGACCATCGAGGCGTTCGAACTGCCGGAGAACAAGGGCAAGGGCGTGCTGAAGGTCGACGGCAAGATGGTCGAGATCCTGCACGCCGACATCGCGAAACGCACCGTCGCCATCGCCGATGCGATCGCGGAGCTTGAAGCGGCGGGGTAGGATAGACGAAACGATAATCACAGACCCGTCCATCAGGCCTACCCTCCCCTTGAGGGAGGGTCGGAAAATTCAAACGAAGTGCCGAATTTTTCGGGGAGGGGCGAGCGAGGGAAGCGGAAGCGAGACGGTTGCCGGGGGCGGAGACCCCCTCCCCGAAATTCGCTTCGCTGCCGCTCGCAAATTTCGACCCTCCCTCAAGGGGCGGATGTTGGAGACTGGAGCAAGTAGCGAAGCGGCGATCGGCCGTATCGGGGTGACGGGGCTGACAGGAGAGGACATTCCATGAGCAGCACCAATCTCGCCATCGGCATCACAATGGGCGTCGCCATCGGCGCGGGGCTCGGCGTCGCCTTCGACAATATCGGCGTGGGCATCGCCATGGGGGCCGGCATCGGCATTGCGCTCGGCATCGCCCTCGACATGGAGCGCAAGGACAAGGACAGCGAATGAGCGGCACGGACGCCAATACGAACGCCAAGACGAACGAAGGCAATTACTTCGAGGATTTCAGGGTCGGGCAGGTGCTGCACCACGCAACGCCGCGCACGGTGACGGAAGGCGATGTCGCGCTTTACCAAGCGCTGTTCGGCTCGCGCTTCTCGCTGCAATCCTCGGCGGAAGTCGCGCGCAAGGCGGGCTACAAGTCAGCGCCGGTCGACGACATGCTCGCCTTCCACATCGTCTTCGGCAAGACGGTGCCGGACGTCTCGCTCAATGCCGTCGCCAATCTCGGCTATGCCGATTGCCGCTTCCTGAAACCCGTCTTTCCGGGCGACACGCTGTCGACGGAATCGAAGGTGATCGGGCTCAAGGAAAACTCGAACGGAGAGACGGGTGTCGTCTATGTCCGCTCGACCGGCCGCAACCAGAAGGGCGAGATCGTTCTCGATTATGTGCGCTGGGTGATGGTCCGCAAGCGCGACAAGGCGGCAGCCGCGCCGGAAGAAGACGTGCCGCATCTCCCCGCCGCCGTCGGCGCGCAACATCTCGTCGCGCCCGAAGGCACATCTTTCAAAGGCTTCGACACGGTCGCCTCCGGCTCGCCCCATCTCTGGGACGATTACGAGAAGGGCGAGAGGATCGACCATGTGGACGGCATCACCATCGAGGAAGCCGAACACATGATGGCGACGCGGCTTTATCAGAACACGGCCAAGGTCCATTTCAATCAGTATACGGAAGGCAAGGGCCGCTTCGGCCGCCGCCTCATCTATGGAGGCCATGTCATCTCGCTCGCCCGCGCGCTCTCCTTCAACGGTCTCGGCAATGCGGTCCTGATCGCCGCCATCAATGGCGGGCGGCATGTCGCGCCCTGCTTCGGCGGCGACACGGTGTTCGCCTGGAGCGAAGTGCTCGACAAGGCGGAGGTGAAGGGCCGGGCCGATCTCGGCGCGCTCAGGCTTCGCACCATCGCGACGAAGGACCGGCCCTGCGCCGGTTTTCCGGGAGCGAAGGACAAGGGCTATGAGGAAGGGGTTATCCTCGACCTCGATTACTGGGCGCTTATGCCGCGCCGCTGATGCGCCGTTTTAATATCCGGTTTACAAAGCGGGACTAGGCTCCGGAACGGATCGAACCAGCCCATGACCGACATGCTTTCGTCCGACACAATCTCCAGTCCCGTTCCGGGCGGCATCGCCTTGCGCTCGCCGGAAAGCATCGCCTTCGAAGAGGCCTGGGAGGCCGCGCGGGGCGCGAACCTAATCCCCGCACGGGCGGAGCTCGACCTTCGCCGCATCGCGCCTTTCGCGCGCTGGTTCGCGATCATCGAGCCGGACCCTCATGCGGTCGCGCTTCCCTTCCGGCTTACCGGCTCGGGCTTCCGCGAATTTTTCGGACACGATCTCACCGGCGTCGATTATCTGACGCTCGCCGATCCCGCGATCCGCACCCATGCCTATGACTGCGTGATGGAATGCCTCAAGGCGCCTTGCGGGCTCTGGCAGATGACGCCGGCCAGCACGGAAGACGGGCGGCGGATCGCCTATGAATATACGATCCTGCCGATCTCCAAGGCGGGCGGCGCACCGGACCACATCGTCATCTTCGTGAATTTCGAGGCAAAGCCGCTCGACGAGCTGCCCGGTCTCAGGCGCATCGAACATTCGACCGTCTGGCACTGGCTCGATATCGGCCGGGGCGTGCCGCCCGGAAGTATCGGCACCGCGCCGTTCTGATCCTCCGGCGCGGCCGGAGAATCGCCCGCGCGCCATGGCTGCCGAATAGTTGAGAATCAATCTCAGTTCGGCATCGCGGCAACGCTCGCTTCCGCAGCGTTTTCCCCTTCTTTGCCGGCCCGGATTTTCCGGCCTTTTCCTTGCGCCTCGGCATTTGCGTTGTGCTGCAACGCGAGCTAAACAACGGACTGACTTTCGCGGTCCCGGCCGGGGCCGCGCGATCCTCACGTTGCCCGAACGGGGTTCTTTCGGATGGCTGACCAGCGACAGGCCGTAGCGCGGCCGCTCTCTCCGCACCTGCAGATTTACCGCTTCACGATCACCATGGCGATGTCGATCATCCATCGCATCACGGGTGTCGGCCTTTACGCGGGTACGGCGCTTCTCGCCTGGTGGCTGATCGCGGCGGCGACGGGGCCCGATGCCTATGCGACCTTCCAGGCGGCTGCCGGGCACTGGTTCGGCCAGCTCGTTCTCATCGGCTACACTTGGGCGCTGCTGCATCATCTCTTCGGCGGCATCCGCTATCTCCTCTGGGACGAGATCGTGGCGACCTCGCCGAAATCCGCCGACATCATCAGCTGGCTCGCGACCATCGCCGGCATTCTCGGCACGGTGGCGGTCTGGGCCGTCGTCTTTTCCATGCGGGGAGTGATCTGATGTCCTCGACCCACAAGACCGCTTCCAATCCTTCCGCCCGCGACATGCGCACGCCTTTCGGCCGCGTTCTCGGCATGGGCTCGGCGAAGTCCGGCACGCGCGACCATATCCGCCAGCGCGTCACGGCGATCGCCATGGTGCCGCTCTTCCTGTTCTTCGTCGGCCTTCTCGTCGGCCTCACCGGCGCCGATTACGAAACGGCGCGGAGCTGGCTCGGCAATCCGCTCGTCGCCATCGCGGCGCTTCTCCTCATCGGTGCGGCCATCATGCATATGCGCATCGGCATGCAGATCGTCATCGAGGATTACGTGACGGGCCCGGCGCTTCGCACGCTCTCGCTCATCGCCAATACCTTCTTTGCCTATGCCGCCGG
>JAHBYL010000076.1 GCA_019635955.1 Parvibaculum sp. | reverse complement strand
ACGCTGCAGCGTGATGGCCGCGTTGACGGCGACGCGCAGGTCATCTGTGGCGACGTAATTCTTTGTTCCCTCAAACTTCATGGATCTGGCTTTCCCCTGAACGCGCGGCGCGTCCGTTACCGAATTGCTGAACGCGAAGGAACCTAAAGGCTGGCCCCTCGGGGTTCAAGGAAAAGGCCTGTTCGCGGATGGCCGGGGCCGGCCCCCGAAATGAGCGGCGGGGAGGGGGCCGACAGGGCCTGACGCAGGGAAATATTTGCCGGGTGGGCCCGAAAAGGGCGGCAGGGGCTTCCGCCCCGGCATGGTCAACAATAGTTAAACCATTGATTTTACTAACAAAAATGCTTGGCCCGGTCCTTGCTCCCATTGGGCCAACACTTGTCCCGTCCCTCACGGCCGGGATGGACCGTATGGAGAGCGCCATGAGCTTTTTTGGATCGATGACCACCGCCATTACCGGCATTCGCGCCCAGTCGAGCGCGCTCGGTCATATCTCGGACAATATCGCCAATTCGCAGACCATCGGCTTCAAGCGGACGGACACGAATTTCCAGGACATCGTCACCGCCTCCACGAGCCGAAACCATCTGCCGGGCGCCGTGCTGGCGTCGCCCGCCTTCACCAATGGAGTGCAGGGCTCGATCGACGCGTCCGAAGTGCCGACCCATATGGCGATCAATGGCGACGGCTTCTTCATCGTCTCCTCGCGCGTGGCCACGGTGGACGGCAACCCGGTCTTCGACGGGGTGAACTACTACACGCGGCGCGGCGACTTCTCGATGGACAAGTATGGCTACCTCGTGAATGGCGGCGGCTACACGCTGCAGGGCCTGATGCTCGACCCGACCACGGGCAATCCGATCGGCGACACGCCGAGCCGCATCCAGATCAACCGCGATTTCCTCGCCGCGCGCACGACGAGCAATATCGACTACAAGGCGAACCTGCCGGCCTGGCCGAAGACGGTGAACGCCAATGCAGGTATTCCCAACAGCGAACTTCTGACCGTCAACCGCTTCACGCCGGCGCTGGCCGACCTTTCCGTCATCTCGGCCGACAATGAGGACATCTTCCTCGACAACTCGCTCTCGGGCGGCGCGGTGACGGGCTACGACTCGCTTGGCGCACCCGCCAACATCCAGTTCCGCTGGGCGAAGGTGGACAATGCGGACGGCGGCGGCGACGAGTGGCAGCTCTTCTACAAGACGAGCGACACGGCGACCGGCGCGCAGGACAAGTGGGTCAATGTGGGCCAGAGCTATGCCTTCGATGCGCAGGGCCGCCTCGATCCGCCGGTGGACTCGACCACGATCACGGGCCTCACGGTGAACGGCATCAGCCTCGGCAATGTGACGCTCAACCACGGTGCGTCCAACGTCACGCAGTTCCAGGACGACAACGGCACGGTGAAGACCACTGCGCTTGACCAGAACGGCTATCCCTCGGGCGAGCTCGTGAGCATCGCCGTTTCGGAAAACGGCCGCATCACCGGCACCTATTCGAACGGCAAGACGGTCGGTCTCGCGGAAGTGGCGCTTGCCCGCTTCAATGCGCCGGACAAGCTGAAGCGTCTCGACGGCACGGCCTTCGCGGCGACGCAGGATTCCGGCGAACCGATGCTGACGGGCGGCACGAATGTGATCGGCTCGGCGCGCGAGGCGTCGAACGTCGATATCGCGGACGAATTCTCCAAGCTCATCGTGACGCAGCAGGCCTATACGGCGGGCACGCGCATCGTCTCGGCGAGCGACGAACTCATCCGCGAAACGCTCAACATGAAGCGCTAATGAAAATCGCGCCGGGCGCCCTCACGGGGCATCCGGCGCGAACCCCAAGCCGGTAGCAATTCCAGCGGTCAGGTTTTCCCATGTCCCTCTCTTCCGCACTCGGCGCCGCATTGAGCGGGTTGAACGTCTCCCAGTCCGGGATCGACGTTACCGCGCGCAATATCGCCAATGTGGGCACGCCGGGCTATACGCGGAAAGTCGCGCAGCAGACGAACCTGCTGGCAGGCGGCGAGGGCATCGGCGTGCGCCGGGAGGCCGCGCAGCGCCAGATCGACACTTTCCTGCAGCAGCAGCTCCGTACGGCTTCGGCGACATCGGCCAGCATCGACGTGAAGTCGGGCATGCTCGGCCGCATCGACCGCATGTTCGGCACGCCGAATTCGGCGTCGTCCATCGCGGGCTCGATCAGCGCGCTCGCGACCATGCTGCAGGAACTCGCGAACAATCCGGAATCGGACGCCGCGCGCCAGTCGCTGCTGAACGAGGCGGGCAATCTCGCCGCCAAGATGAACGGCATGTCGCGGTCGATCCAGGAGATGCGGCTCGAGGCGGAACGGAACATCGCGGCGGGCGTCGAGCAGGCGAACGCGCTGCTGAAGACCATCTCCGATGTGAACAACCAGATTTCGCAGCGCCAGGCGGGCAGCCTTTCCGTGGGCGACCTGCAGGACAAGCGCGACATGGCGATCGACGAATTGTCGCGCCTGATGGATGTGCGCGTGGTCAACCGCGACGACGGCACGGTGACGATCTTCACGACGGGCGGGCAACTGCTGCTCGACCGGACGCCGGTGGAACTCACTTTCGACGAGCGTACGCAGATCGATCCGACCTCGAGCTACGAGAATGGCGGCGTCGGCACGATCCGGCTCGTTTCCGGCTCGACCAGCATCGATCTCATTGCCGCGGGCGCGATCCGCTCGGGCGCGCTGGCCGGCTATGTGGAGATGCGCGACAAGGTGCTGCCGCAGGCGCAGGCGCAGCTCGACGAACTGGCGGCGCAGCTTGCGCTCGCGCTTTCGGAAGAGACGGTTGCGGGCGAGGCGGTGACCGACGGGGCGGCGGAAGGCTTCGAGGTCGATACGAGCGGGATGCTTTCCGGCAACACGATCAGCCTTACATACAGTGTGGGCGGGGTGCGGCAGAATGTGACGATCGTCAGGGTGGACGATCCGTCACTTCTGCCGCTGTCCAACAACACGACCGCCAATCCGAACGACATCGTGATCGGCGTCGACTTCAATCAGCCGATGGCGGATATCGTGACCGCGCTGCAGGCGGCGCTGCCGCCCGAAGTGGTGGTGTCCAACCCGTCCGGCGGGGTGCTGCGTTTCCTCGACGACGGCGCGGCCGATACGAGCAATATCGAGGCGGTGCGCGCGACGGTGACGCCGGCGGCGCTGGCCGACGGCTCGACCGGCATGGCGCTCTTCGTGGACGGTTCCGGCGGCACGATCTTCTCGAATGCGCTCGGCAATCCGCCGCAGAAGACGGGCTTTGCCTCGCGCATCCAGATCAACCCGGCACTTCTCGCGGACGATACGCTGCTCGTTTCCTATCAGGCGGGTGTGCCGCTCGGCGACTCCACAAGGCCGCTCGACATGCTGTCGCGGCTGACCTCGCAGAGCCGGTATTATGCGCCGTCGACGGGCATTGGCGGTTCGTCCGCGCCCTTCAGCGGCTCGGTAGACGAGTTCGCGCGGCGGCTCGTTTCGTTCCAGTCGGGGCAGGCGGCCAATGCCTCGCGCGACGCGGCGGCCCAGGAGGTCGTCACTTCGTCGCTCCGGGACCGCTTCGACGCGCAGACCGGCGTCAGCATCGACGACGAGATGTCGAACCTTCTCCTGCTGCAAAACGCCTATTCGGCCAATGCGCGGGTGATTTCAACAATTCAGGACCTCTTCAGCGTGCTGATGAGCATCGGCAGGTAAAATCATGCAGGTATCCACACTTTCCCAGTCCCTTGCCCTGCGGCAGTCGATCAACGACATGCGGGCGCAGTTCGACGACCTGCAGCGGCAGCTCTCGACGGGGCTCAAGACGGACTCCTTCGCAAAGCTCGGCACGGACCGCAATACGGTCCTGTCGCTGTCGCATCAGCTGTCGCAGCTTTCGACCTATACGAACACGATCACCAAGACCGGCATGCGGATCGAGGTGATGGCCGATGCGCTGACGCGGATGAATTCGATCGCGTCGGAGACGAAGACGACGCTTGCAAGCTCCGGCTTCGAACTCGTCAACGGCAAGCAGACCTCGGCGCAGATCCAGGCGGCGATGCAGTTCGACGAAATCGTCAACCTGCTCAATCTCAATGTCGAGGACCGCTATCTCTTCGGCGGTATCGACACGCAGACGCGGCCGGTGGCGCTGCCGGCGCATATTCTCGACGGCACCGAAGGCAAGGCGGGGCTCAAGCAGTTCATCGCAGAGCGGGCGGCGGCCGATCTCGGCGCGGACGGGCTCGGGCGGCTGACGCTCGGGACCACCGGCGCCACGGTGACGCTCGGCGAGGATGCGGATCCCAGCGTCTTCGGCTTCAAGCTCGGCAATGTCAGCTCAGGCCTCAGCAATGCAACCGTGACGGGGCCTGCCGGTTCGCCGCCCTCGCTCGATGTCGAATTCACCGGCGTGCCGGAAGGGGGCGAGAAGATCGAGATCACGCTCAACCTGCCGGACGGCACGACGGCGGTGGTTTCGCTCAAGGCGACGGCGAATAATCCGGCCGGCAAGGGCGAATTCACGATCGGCGCGGATGCCGACCAGACGGCGGCCAATTTCCAGGCGGCGCTCGACACGGCGATCAAGCTCGAAGGTCAGACGAGCCTCAAGGCGGCGTCAGCGGTCGCTGCATCCGACAATTTCTTCGATTATGCCGCGGGCGGCGCGCCGCAGCGCGTCGACGGTCCGCCCTTCGATACGGCGACGGGCTATCGCGATGCGACGGAGGCCGACACGGTCTTCTGGTATCGCGGCGACCTCTCGGGCACCGCGGGCAAGAATTTCACGGCGCAGATCGACCAGGGGCGCCAGCTTTCCTATGGTGCGCGGGCGGACCAGGATGCGATCCGCGACATGGTGAAGATGTCGGCCATGCTGGCGTCGGTGGAATATACCGATGCCGAGGACAAGGAGCAGCTTGCCTCCTACAAGGCGCTGTCTTCGCGCGTGACGCAGCGGCTCAATTTCAAGGATGTGCAGTCGCTTGAGAGCATCGTGACGGGGCTCGGCCTTGCCGCCTCGACGCTGAAGCAGACGCAGGACCGGCACGACCTCATGATGGCGTCGGCGAACGAGCTTCTGGGGGACATCCAGAATGCGGACCCCTATGAGGTCGGCGTGAAGCTCACCACGCTGCAGACGCAGCTCCAGGCGAGCTATCAGGTCACGGCGATGCTGTCGAAGATGTCGCTGGTGAACTTCATCTAGCCCGGCGTATACCGGACAAGGAAAAGGGCCCGCCGGAGCGGGCCCTTTTTCGTTTCGGCCGGCGGATCCGTCAGCGGCCGTAAAGACCGGCGGCGATCTCGCGGTTGATCATGATGAGGGAGTCGAGGAGCTGCGGCTGCGGCTCTGTGGCGGACTCGATCTCGCTGGTGCGCTTGAAGATGAAGATGGCGAGATTGGCGATGTTCTGCTTGATCTCGCGGGGCAGGGGATGGTCGTTCTCGGCGGCAGAGGCGGCAAAGACCGTCCAGATGCGGCGGTTGTAGACCAGGGCGTCGTAGAGGGAGCTGCCGGTCTCGTTCGACCAGTTATCGCGGATACGCTGCAGCTGGCCGGCGGCGCGTGTCAGAATCGATGCCTCGAACTCGCGGGGATCCTTCGGCGCCATGCGCGAGGCGCTGGCATAGGCCTCATGAGCTTTTGACATTCTCCAGTAGCCCCCGTTCGTACTCGATCAGCTTCTTGGCTTCCTTCAGAGCTTTATACATTTCGCCAGTTAAGATTTTATTGTTGATGGCGTCGATGTAGGGGTACGTGGAGGGGGCTGCCTCGATCACGTCCTTAACGATCTGGAAATAGAGTTCGTGGTGGGGGCGCGGGTCGGCCGAGAGATACATCATCTGGACGAGGAGATAGACACGCTTGCAGGGCGTGTCGGCGTCTGAGGTGCGCAGGATGTCCTTCTCGCGGAGGATCGGCGTGTCGCCCTCGATGAAGAGGCGCGTGCGCTGGTCGTCATTGGTGATGACGCTGTCGCCCAGAATGAAGCGTTCGCCGGGCTTGAGTTCGACCTTGAGAGCCATGAGGACCGTCCAGAGGAGAATCTTGAGCAGCTGCCATGTTAGCCTGAATCGGCGCCAAGGGGCAGTGCGGCGGCGCCGGTCCTCAAAAGCGAACGGCGGGAACCGGAGTTCCCGCCGCCGTCATTTCACTGGGATAGCGCCGGAGCGCGGTCCCGATTAGCGGATCAGCTGGAGAACCGCCTGTTCCGCCTGGTTCGCCAGAGACAGCGAGGTCTGGGCGAGGGACTGACGGGTCTGAAGGGCGAGCAGGTTCGCCGCTTCGACGTTCGTGTCGGCCAGCGTCAGGGCGCCCGCACCACCTTCAAGAACGTTGATCATGTTCTTGGTGAAGTCCTGGCGGTTCTGCACGACCGAGAGGTTCGCACCGAAGGTCGAAGCCTGCGTACGCAGCGTCTTCGTGGCGCCATCGAGCAGCGCGATGTCCGCGTCGATGTCCGCGAAGGTCGTCTCGGCGATGCCGAGGCCGGTCGCATTGAAGCCCACACCCTCGATGTTCAGGTTCGACGAACCGTCTTCGTTGAACTTCACGAGCAGGCTGTCGCCGTTCAGCAGGTTGATGCCGTTGAACGAAGCGTCCGTCGCGAGCTGGTCGATCTGCGTGCGGAGGTTGTTGTAGTCCGTCGCGTAGGTCGAACGGGCTTCCGCAAGCGTCTCGCCATTGTCGGACGTGCCGTCGAAGCCGAGCGTCGTGGCTGCGGCACCGCCGATCGTGAGATCTTCACCGCTGGCGAGTTTGAAGGACAAGTTGCCGCCGGAGACGGAAACCGTGAGACCTTCGATGCCGGCAGCGTCAACCTTCGCCTTGACCGCGGCGGCGGCGGAAGCTGCCGTCGCGAAATTACCGGCCGCACCGCCGTCGAGCGTGATCGAGACAGCCGAGTTGTCGCCGACCTGGATCGTGAAGGTACGGGCCGTGGCGCCGGCCGCGCTGAGGTTCGAGGCCGTGGCGGTCTCGGACAGCGTGGTTTCCTTCGCCTTCGCCTGGAGCGCCTGGTTGGCGACCGAGCGGGCCTGGTTGACGAGCTTCTGGATCGACTTGATGCCTTCGTCGGCGGCCTTCAGCGTCTGCACGCCGAGGCTCATCGAGTCCTGAAGGGCGCCGAGGTCGGTGGCGCGGGCGTTCAGGCCGGCAGCGGTGAAGTAGGACTGCGGATTGTCGAGGGCGCTCGAGACCTTCAGGCCGGTCGCGAGGCGGTTCTGCGTCTGCGCCATCAGCTGAGCGGTGCTCTGGAGCGTCTGCAGGTTAGCGCGCACGGCGCTGTTAATAGTGATATCACCCATTTGAAGCGTCCTTTCCTAGGAACAATGTAGTCAGGCTCTTTCTGAGCCATGGCGAGAGCATGCGCGACACTCGTTAAAGCGCCGTAAATTGCGCGCATTTTTGCCGAGAATTTTCGCGTTTATTTTCCGTGTACGGTTAAACAAAAGGGCGGACCTTTCGGTCCGCCCTTCGGGATTTGCTGGGGAAATATCGTTAACCGAAGAGACGCAGCACGCCCTGTTCGGCCTGGTTCGCGAGCGAGAGCGCGGTGGTGCCGAGCTGCTGGCGGGTCTGAAGGGCGAGCATTTTTGCGCCTTCTTCGTTCGTGTCGGCCACGGTGAGCTGTGCGGCACCGCCCTGCAGCGTGTTGACCAGAGAGGAGGTAAAGTCCTGGCGGATCTGGACGACGCCGAGGTTGGCACCGAAAGTCGAGGCCTGCTGGCGCAGCACGTTGGTGGCCGCGTTCAGCGTGTCGATGAAGGAGCGGATGTCCGCATCGGCCTGGAAGCCATGGTTGCCGGACGCGTTGGCAACCGTGCCGATGTTCAGGATGCCTTCCGGCGTCAGGTCCACGCCTGCAATGTCGAGCTGCGAGGTCTGGTCGGCGTTGAAGAACACGCTGAGCAGGTCGCCCTTGAGCAGGTTCACGCCCTTGTAGCTGGCATCGCGAGCGAGCTGTTCGATCTGGTCGCGCAGATTGTTGAAATCGCGCTCGAACTTGTCGCGGTTCACACCTTCATTGGAGGAGGTGCGGCTGCCGAGCAGGCTCGCCAGGCTGACCGGCGTGCCGGCATTGTCGGCAGTGACCGAGAGGCCGCGGCCGCCGGCCGCGGAGAATTCGAGCTTGCCCTGGTCCGTGAGCGTCACGGTGAGCGGCTCTGCGCCGGTGAAAGTATTGTTCGCCCAGTCGATCATGTCCTGGATCGTCGCGACCTGGCCGGAGCCGCCGCCGATGGTGACGGAGTGCGTGACTTCGCCGACCGTGACCGTCAGGGAGTGACCGGCGGAGAGGGCGCCGAGACCGGCAAGGGCCATGCCCGCGGTGAGTGCACCCGACTGGTTGCCGGTGACGACCGTCGCCTTGATCTTGGTTTCAAGGGCCTGGTTCGCGACCGCCTTCATGCTTTCGACAAGCTTGACGATCGACTTGATGCCCTGGTCGGCGGCTTCAAGCGTTTTCACCGCCTGTCCCATCGCGTCGAGCAGGTTGTTGAGGTCGGAGGCGCGGTTGTTCAGACCCTGTGCCGTGAAGAAGGACGTGGGGCTGTCGATCGCACTGCGGACCTTGAGGCCGGTTGCGAGGCGAAGCTGCGTCTGGTCGAGCATCTTCGCGGTGTTCTGCATGCTGAGCAGATTTGACCGGATTGCACCGGAAAGGACCACATCAGCCATTGTCTCTACCCTCCAGGGTTCAGGCCCGCCGTTTCACCACGGCACGAGCGCTACACTCGGTGTTAATCATTAATTCGACGTAAACGGCGGGTTCCAAAAATCCATTCCGGTTTCGCCGTCATGCCGCCGAACCGGATACCGAAGCGCTTTTTCGTTTGGCTCGATATCCATGCGATTGCATCTGGCCTTCTATTCGCAAAGGCCGGGCCAATTTGAAAATGTAATGAAATCAACGAGTTATATTGGTGTGGCCCGGCGGGGAGGGGAAGGAACTTCCGGTAAGCCGGAAAGTTTTGCCGGGGCCGGGCGGCAAATGCCGCCTTCCGTCAACGTCCGAGGAAGGCGCGGAGGTTGCCGGTCACCTCGCGGGCGAGCGCATGGCGATCGGTGCGATAGTCGAGCGTGTGGCAGCGGATCGTCGGGAACCAGGGCAGCCGGTCGGTGCCAAGGCGCGGCCAGCCGGCCTTCGGCGAGTAATAGAAGACGGGTATGCCGAGCGAGGCCGCCAGCACGGCGGGGAAAGTGCCCGGCGAGACGGCGGCATCGAGGCAGGAGGTGAGGGCGGCGGCGCCCTCGATATCCGAAAAGAGGTCGAGGCCGGGCATGGAGTGAAGCGTCAGGCCATACTCGCGCCGAAGCTCGGCCGCGGGCTCCTCGAAATGCGCATATTGAAGGTTGATCACTGAGGCGCCTTCAATGGCGAAGAGATCGACCCAGTGCTTCAGCTCCGTATAGAGAAGGGCACGGAGCTTCGACGACACGCCAGAGCTCCAGGCGAGGCCGATCTTCGGGCCGGGGCCGAGCGTGTCGAGCCAGGCGCGGCACTGGGCGACGCGGGCGGGATCGGGCACGAGCTTCGTGTTCTCGGCCGGAAAGTCTGAAATCCTGCGGCGGAGTTTCGAGACGACGAGGCCGGCCGGCGCCGTGTAGTCGAAATCGACCTTGCCGTAATTGCCGAGGCCGGTCGAAGCGGGCGTATCGGCGCGCACCGTCGCCTGCGGCCAGGTGCGGCTGTAGAGACCGATCAGGCGCGGATTGGTCTCGATGATGACGTGGCCCGCCTGAGCGATCAGGTCCGAATAGCAGGTCGCGAAATAGAGATCGTCGCCCAATCCCTGTTCGCGCCAGACCATGATGGTCTTGTCCTTCAGCGGCTCGCCATCCCAGATGAGGCCCGGGAAAGGGCGCAGGGGCTTGCGCTGGCCGCAGGCAAAGCCGAAGCCGTAAAGGTCCCAGCCTTCCTCGATATGACCGGCGGCAAGCAGGGCGCGGGACAGGTTCCAGCGCGTGCCGTCGCATTCCGGGTCGATGTTGAGGGCCTGTTCGCAGACCTTCAGCGCCTCCTCGTTGCGGCCCATATTGAGGAAGAGCGAGGAGAGGTTCGTGTAGACGGTCGAGGATTCCGGTTTGAGTTCGATGGCGCGGCGATAGGCGGCAATCGCATCGTCGAACATGGCCTGGCTTGCGAGGACACGGGCGAGCGCGCCATAGGCATCGCCCGCGCGGTCGCCCGTGGGATCCTTTTCGATGATGCGCGAAATGAGATCGACGGCCTGCTGCGGCTCGTCGCGGCGCTCATGAATATTGGCGAGGTTGAGAAGGGCGAGGGGATCGTCCGGCTCAACTTCGAGAAGGCGCTTCAGCAGCGGTTCCGCGAGATCGAAATATTCGATGGCGAGACAGACGCCGATCAGGCCGGTCAGTGCGGCATGGGCTTCGGCGACGGTTTCCGCGCGCTTGTCCAGCAGCTGGATCGCCTCGGCCTGACGCTCGGTCGCGATCAGCGACTGGGCGAGGCCTTTCAGGGCGCCCATGTTGTCCGGTTCGGCAAACACGACCTTGCGGAAACGCGACACGGCTTCGTCGTGCCGGTCCTGCGCCTGCAGGCGGAGGCCCTGTTCGAATTTCTTGCGGATGGAGTCGCTTTCGGCCGTGTCCTTGCGCCGCTTCATCATGCTCGACATGTCGAATTCCGCCCCCGGAACGCCGCGAATTGCAGTGACAGCCATTTGGGCCCGGCATGGTTACCACCGGGTTAACATATCCGGAATGCCGCCATTCCGGATGGAGCGGTCTCAGATGCGGGAGTCGAGCGTGAGCGAGCCGACAGCGGCGCTGCCACCCGTGCGGCGCGGAGCCGTGGCGGCATTGGCGCCATAGCCGAGCGTGGGCGCGGCCCGTTCGCTCATCGCGTCGGCGACCATGCGGATCAGTCCTTCGGAGACGGAGCGGGCAGCGGCAAGCGCCTCGCCATTGAGGGCGAGGGCGCGGTCGAGTTCGATCATGCCGGCCTTAAGGCGGGCGACGCGTTCGGCGGGCGCGCGGTCGAGCAGTTCCTTGCGGCTGCGGACCGACTGCACATCCATCGCGTAGTCGTTGGCGAGGCGGGTCTTTTCGGCCTGAAGGTTCGCGACCTCCTCGCGGTTGCGGCTCCGCAGGGCTTCGGTTTCCTGCCCGATCAGGGCGGCAAGGGCGGCGGTCGCGGCGATCATGCGGTCGGCAAGATCGGCGGGCGCCATGGTTTCGGCGGGGATACGGCGCGGGGCGCTCATTGCGATGCCTCCTGCAGCTTCAATATTTCGCGATAGATCTGGTCGGCGATGCCGATGCCGCCGGCCTTCGCCGTTTCGCGGCCATACTGGTCGACAAGGAGCGACTGGAACATCTTTTCGCCGGGGCCGCCGCCGAAGGGATTGTCCTCGCCCGTGTTCTCGAACATCGACTGGAAGAGGGTTGAGACGAACTGGGCCTCGAAGTCGCGCGCCGCTTCCCAGGCGCGGGCATCGCGCGTGCCATGCGCCGCGGCGGGCTTCGCCGCCGATGCGTATTGGAGAGCGGGGAAGGCGGTCAGGGCTTCCATCACATCACCTCGATTTCGGCCTGGAGCGCGCCGGAGGTCTTGATCGCCTGCAGAA
>JAHBYL010000075.1 GCA_019635955.1 Parvibaculum sp. | reverse complement strand
TGTGATGAGCCGCACCGACGACATCATCAATGTCGCGGGGCATCGTCTCTCGACAGGCGGCATGGAGGAAGTGCTCGCCGAGCATCCGGATGTCGCCGAATGCGCCGTTATCGGAATTGCCGATGCGATGAAGGGGCAGGTGCCGGTCGGCTTCCTCGTCATCAATGCGGGCGTGACGCGCTCCGCCGCCGAAATCGAGGCGGAAGCCGTGCAATTGATCCGTGACCGGATCGGTCCCGTCGCCGCCTTCAAGAAGGCGATGGTGGTGAAGCGCCTGCCGAAGACGCGTTCCGGCAAGGTGTTGCGGGGCACGATGCGCAAGATTGCAGATGGCGCCGAGTGGACCACGCCCGCAACTATTGACGATCCGGCTATCCTCGACGAGATCAAGGCGGTGCTCGCGGAAGCGGGATTGGCGAAGGCGTGAAGCGCCACCCTCCCATATCCGGCCATCCGGTGCTATAACGCGGACCCCCGAACAGGAGTATCGATATGGCATCCGGCGATCAGTTGAGCGGCAAGGTGGCAATCGTGACCGGCGCGGCAAACGGTATCGGCCGTGCCATTGCGCGGGCATTTGCGCGCGAGGGCGCAAAAGTGGTTCTTGCCGATGTCGATGAGGAGGGCGGCGAGAAGGCCGCCGCCGATATCGTTGCCGATGGCGGCGCGGCGATCTTCCGCTATTGCGATGTGGGCCAGCGCCTCGATGTGCGCAATCTTGTCTGCGCGACGACGGATGCCTATGACCGCGTCGACATTCTCGTGAACAATGCGGGTGTCGTATCGAAGGGCGGCGATTTTCTCACCATGGAGGAAGAGGAGTTCGACCGCGTTATCCGCATCAATCTGAAGGGCCATTTCCTTGTCGGCCAGGCGGTGGCGCAGCGCATGGTCGCGCAGATCGAGGAGGGGCATGCGCCCGGCACGATCATCAACATGTCGTCGATCAACGCCGTCGTCGCCATCCCAGCGCAACCCGCCTACTCGGCCTCGAAGGGCGGCGTGAAGCAGCTTACCGAGGCGATGGCGCTTTCGCTGGCGCCATACGGCATCCGCGTGAATGCCATCGGACCAGGCACCATCCGCACGGAAATGGCGAATACCGCCGCCAATGCGCGGGCCGAGGAAGCGATCCTCGCGCGCACGCCGCTTCGCCGTGTGGGCGAGCCGGACGAGATCGCCTCGCTTGCCGTTTTCCTCGCGTCGGACGGTGCGAGCTACATGACCGGCCAGACCGTCTATGCCGATGGCGGGCGTTTGTCGCTCAACTACACGGCGCTGCCGCTCGTAAAAAAGAAGGATGGCGACAAGACCAAGTAGAAACAGAAAAGGCGCGGATGGCCCGCGCCTTTTGTTTTTCAGGTCTCGTGAAGTCCGGCGACGATCACTCGTCGTCGTTTTCGATCTTCACATCCTTGAGCTTCGCGAAAACGCTGTCTGCGTCGTAGCTCTTCTTCTCCCGGTCCTCTTCTTCTTCGGGCGCTGCGACGGGCGCGGGCTCCGGCGCCGTGGTTTCGCTTGCCGGCAGGAGCGTCTCGGAAGTGCCGGCTGCCTTTGCCGCCTTCTTGCGTTCCCGTTCGGCCTTGCGGGCCGCCTTCTGCACCACGGCATCGAGTTCGATCTGCGAGCAGAGGCCGAGCGTCACCGGGTCGACCGGCTTGATATTCGCCGAATTCCAGTGGCTGCGGTCGCGGATCGACTGAATGGTCGGCTTGGTGGTGCCGACGAGCTTCGAAATCTGCGCATCGGTGAGTTCGGGGTGGTTGCGCAGTAGCCAGGCAATGGCGTCCGGGCGGTCCTGACGGCGCGACACGGGCGTGTAGCGCGGGCCCTTGCGCGGCGCGATGGGCGGTAGCTTGTATTTGCTTTCCGAGGCCTGCAGGCGGGCGTCCGGGTCGTTCTGGCAGCGCTCGATTTCGGCGCGGGTGAGCTGGCCGGAGGCAACCGGGTCGAGGCCCTTGATGCCCTGGGCTACGTCGCCATCCGCGATGCCCTTCACCTCAAGCGCATGGAGGCCGCAATATTCGGCGACCTGTTCAAAGGTGAGGGAGGTGTTTTCGACGAGCCAGACGGCTGTCGCCTTCGGCATAAGGGGCTGTGCCATGTCAATTCCTCTGATCCATCCGGGGCTTTCCGGATAAACCGCTTTCTTCCATCGATGACTGGATTAGGCCCGTTATATAGGGCGAAAGAGCGGGCAATGAAAGGGGAATGATGGCGGGGTGAGAGCCCGGCTTCAAATAGCGAAAAGGGCCGGAATCCCTGAGGATTCCAGCCCAATTCCGGTCAGGAAGGCCGATCAGCGGTTAATCTGCGTGATCTTGGTGCCTTCGATGCTGACGCCGGCCATCAGGCCCTGCTGGTCGAAGACGAAGGCATAGGCATCGTCCTTCAGCGTCGAGGTCGAGAGGTTCTTGGCGGCGCCTTCATCGACGACCACGACCGTCGGGCCGACGCCGATTTCCCAGCCGCGCGTTTCCTTGACGTAGTTCACCGCCTCGTCGTTCATCAGGAAAACGGCATAGCCGTAGGACTGGGCGCCCGCCTGGAGGCCCCAGGAGCCGGTGACGGAGTTGTAATACTCCACTACCTCGCCGCCCTGCTTCATCACGCCTTCGCCATAGGCGCCGCCGAAGACGAGGCCGGCCTTCACGATGTTCGGGAAGACGAGCACGGCCTCAGCCTGCTCGGAGATGTCCTTCGCGACGCTGTTCGTCGCGTAAAGGCTTTCGAGAGCCATTTCGGCCTGCTGGTTCAGCTCTTCCGCCGTGTCGGCGCTCGCGACATTTGCCGTCGCCAGCGAGCCGGCGGCGGTGAGTGCAATGGCAAGGCCCATGAAATTGCGCCGGGTGTGAAACATCGGTCATTTCCCTGTTCGATTTCGGAATCCCATCCGGATTTGTCCCTATACGGACAAATATGTCCGCGAGGTCCGCCTCCGTTACCCATAACTATTCATGAGGGAGCGAAAGGTTCCGTTTCGGTTCGGGAAAGTTCCATCCTCGCTCACACGGTGAGGACGATCTTGCCGATATGGCTGCTCCGTTCCATAAGCGCGTGGGCCTTTGCCGCTTCGGCGAGCGGGAAGGTCGCGTCGACAAGCGGTTTCACGCGGCCTGCCTCGATCAGCGGCCAAACTTTTTCCTCGATCGCCTTTGCTAGGGCGGCCTTTTCCTCGATGCTGCGCGGGCGCAGCGTCGAGCCCGTCAGCGTGAGGCGTTTCAGCATGACAGGCATGAAGTTCACTTCCGCCGTCGAGCCATTGAGGAAGGCGATGGAGACGATGCGCGCATCGGGGGCTGCCGCCTGCAGGTTGCGGGGAATGTAGTCGCCGCCCACCATGTCCAGGATGACGTCTACGCCGCGCCCGCCCGTGAGGTTCTTCACTTCGGCGACGAAATCCTTTTCACGGTAATTGATCGCTTCCGCGCCGAGTCTTTCGCATGCGGCGCATTTGTCGGCCGAGCCTGCCGTCGCGATCACGCGGGCGCCGAAACTCGACGCAAGCTGGATCGCCGTGGTGCCGATGCCGCTGGTGCCGCCATGAACCAGGAATGTCTCGCCCGGCTTCAATGCGCCGCGCCCGAAGACATTTGTCCAGACGGTGAAGACCGTTTCGGGCAGCGCGGCGGCTTCCGCCATCGAGAGGCTTTTCGGCGCGGGAAGAGCATGGGCTTCATGGGAGAGGCAGTATTCGGCGTAGCCGCCGCCGCTTACCAGCGCACAGACCCGGTCTCCCGCCTTCCATCGCGTGACGCCCGGCCCGGTCGCTGCGACTTCGCCTGCCACCTCGAGACCCGGCGTATCCGGCGCGCCAGGGGGCGGGGGATAGAGGCCCATGCGCTGGAAAGTGTCGGGGCGGTTCACGCCTGCCGCTTCCACGCGGATCAGGATTTCGCCCTGACCCGGAACGGGCACTGCGATCTCGCCGATTTCCAGAACCTCGGGGCCGCCCGGCTCGCGGATGGTTACGGCTTTCATGGTTTTCGGCAGGCCGGCCATCGCATTTCCTCCGGTGTGGCTTTCATTCGGGGCGGGTTGCAGGTCTAGCTTGGCACCTTCAGAGTGGCAACCCGGAGGACGAGGCGACCGGAGGCAAGAAATGGACACCGACGATCTGGAACCCCGGCGACGGCGTGGCGAGGCACTTCTGGCGCTCGCCCGCGAGGATCTGACGCTGCTCGGCATCGAGGAGCTCAACGAGCGAATCACCGCGCTTGAAACGGAAATTGCACGAATCCGGGCGCAGCTCGAGAAAAAGCAGGGTTCCCTCTCCGCGGCGGAAGCACTGTTCAGAAAATAGGCACGCCTCTCTTAATTCCTTCCACAGCATGGGGTTTTTCTAGGGTGCGTCCCCAGTTTACGGGTTGCCGGACGAGCGGCGGGGGCGCGTCAAATTGCCACAAGATTAACTTCCTGTTAGGACTAAGGCCGCTAGGGTGACCTTGCGTAATCCAGTTTTCTGGATTTCTGAGTGGCTCCTATCCACTCTGTTTGACGCCTCCCTGTTTGAACTGAGCCGCGGGCATTCCCGCGGCTCTTTTTTGTCCAGGGCGCCTTCCCCCCCGCCCCTTGTGCCATTCCTGCGCGCCTTCCGGCTGGCACGGGACTTGATCCGTCAGGTTCCGAATGTGCCGGTTTGAGGCGATTGCCTTTCCGCCGGCGAGTGTGGAGCGGGACGGGGTAAAGGCATGAACGGCTACGACTATACCGACGAGGGAGATGTCGTTTTCGCGGGCGCAGAATGCGTATCGCTGGCGGATTTCATGGCGTCGGGCTTGTTTCAGCGGACCTATGCCGAGGGGATGCAGCTTGTCGAGGAAACATCGGCCTATCTCGACGGGCCGGGCCGCGAGGCCGCCCGCGCTTTGCCGCGTGAGGCTTCGCTCGCCTATGCGGGGGAAAGTATGCGCCTCACCACGCGGCTGATGCAGGTCGCTTCCTGGCTGCTGGTACGCAAGGCCGTCCATGAGGGCGAAATGACGCTCGAGGAAGCCAATTCGGAAAAATATCGCCTCGCCACCAAGGAAATAGCGCGCCAGCCGCGCTTCGATGGCGCGGAAACCTTGCCGGCGAGGCTGCAGGAGCTGATCGAGCGGTCCGAGCGGCTTTATGCCCGGGTGGAGCGGCTTGATACGCGGCTGCGTTCTGCCGGTCCGGCGGTCGCGCAGCATCACCCGCTGGCCGATCAGTTCCGCCGGGTCGAAGCCTTCTTCCGCGAGAGCCTTTCCGTCGAGTTTCCGCGGCCGCAATTCGGCCGCCGCAAGCACCGCCCGGAGTAAGCGTCACCCGCCACATCCCTGAATAAGAAAAGCCCCGCCTTGAGAGCGGGGCTTTTCGTCTGTCTCGAGGTGCTCGAGGTCAGCCGCTGATAAAGCCGAACTTCTTGTTGAACCGGCTCACACGGCCGCCGCGATCGAGGATCTGCTGGCCGCCGCCCGTCCAGGCCGGGTGCGTGGTCGGATCGATGTCGAGAACGAGCGTGTCGCCTTCCGCACCATAGGTGGAGCGGGTCTGGAACGTCGTGCCATCGTTCATCTGGACCGTGATGAAGTGGTAGTCCGGATGGGTCTCTTTCTTCATGGCTTGCGCCTTTCGGAAGCGGGCCGGGAAGGGCCCATGTGTCGGTCGTGGCGCGCTGAAGCGGCCCTTTTCGGGGCTTGCCGCGCTGCCGGAATGGGGGCTTATAACGAAGCCGGGAGGGGCTGGCAAGGCCGGTTTTCGGGCCTTTGGCGCAAAGATGCCGCAGCAGGACCCGCCCCTTTGCGTTGCCCCGCGGACATGGCCATTGCTATACCTGCCCGCGCCGGAAAATCCCCCGGAACCGCGGATTTTGGCGCAGGGTGGCTCAAGGGCCGCCGCAACAGGCTGAGGCGAATGAGCGACACGTCCAATCCGGCCGTCGAGGCCATCGAGGAAGAGGCCCAGCGGCGCAAGCCAGGCAAGGGTGTCGGCCCTCTCCTGCGTCTTCTGCCTTTCCTCGCCCGGTACCGGGTGATGGTGGCGCTGGCCTTTGTTGCCCTGGTTGCGGCAACGCTCGCGACGCTCGCCATTCCGATGGCAAGCCGCAGGCTCATCGACAATGGGTTCAGCCGCGAGAATGCGGCCTTCATCGACCAGTATTTCCTTGCGCTCATTCTGGTTGCGCTGGTGCTGGGCGTGGCGAGCGCGGCGCGATTCTATTTCGTGAGCTGGCTCGGCGAGCGCGTGGTCGCCGATCTCCGGCAATCGGTCTATGCCCATGTGCTGACGCTGTCGCCCTCCTTTTTCGAGCTCACGCGCACCGGTGAAGTCCTGTCGCGGCTGACCGCCGACACGACGCTCATCAAGACGGTGGTGGGCTCCTCGGCCTCGATCGCGCTGCGCAATCTCTTCCTGTTCTTCGGCGCGGTCGCGATGATGGTGGCGACGAGTCCTTATCTCTCCGGCATGGTGCTGCTTGCCATTCCGGCGATCCTTCTACCGCTCATCGTTTTCGGCCGCTGGGTGCGGCGTCTCTCGCGCTCGGCGCAGGACAGGCTCGCCGATACCAGCGCTTTCGGCACCGAAAGCCTGAATGCGATCCAGATCGTGCAAGCCTTCACGCATGAGCCGATCGATCGCGACCGCTTCGCGACGCATGTGGAGCACACATTCGAGACCTCGCGGGCGCGCATTCTTGCCCGTTCAGTGCTGACGGCACTCGTCTTCTTCTTCGGCCTTTCGAGCGTGGTGGGCGTGCTCTGGGTCGGCGCGAACGCGGTTCTCGCCGAGACCATGTCGGGCGGCGAGCTCCTCGAGTTCATTCTTTATGCCGTCTTCGCGGCCACGGCCATTGCGGCGCTCTCGGAAATCTGGGGCGACATGCAGATGGCGGCGGGCGCGACAGAGCGGTTGATGGAGTTGCTCGATATCGTGCCGGACATTGCGGCGCCGCCCGTTCCCGCGCCCTTGCCTGCGCCGCGGGGCGAACTCGCATTCGACAATGTGACCTTCTCCTATCCGGCACGGCCGGGCGTCTCGGCGCTCAAGAGCTTCTCTCTCTCGGTGCGGCCCGGCGAAACGGTGGCGCTGGTCGGCCCTTCGGGCGCGGGCAAGAGCACGGTCTTCCAGCTGCTGCTGCGCTTCTACGATCCGCAATCAGGCCGGGTCACGCTCGATGGCGTCGATCTTGCCGATGCCGACCCGAGGGAGGTGCGCGCGCGTCTCGCCGTCGTGCCGCAGGAGACGGTGGTCTTCGGCACCAGCGTGGCCGAGAATATCCGCTACGGGCGCCCGCAGGCGAGCGATGAAGATGTGCGCGCGGCGGCGCGCGCGGCGCGGATCGACGATTTCATTTTGCAGCTGCCACAGGGTTACGAAACGCAGGTGGGCGAGCGCGGCATCATGCTGTCGGGCGGGCAGCGGCAGCGGATCGCGATTGCGCGCGCCATCCTGCGCGATGCGCCGGTGCTGCTGCTCGACGAGGCGACGAGCGCGCTCGACGCCGAAAGCGAAACGCTGGTACAGCAGGCGCTCGAGGGACTGATGCAGGGCCGCACAACGCTTGTGATCGCGCATCGACTTGCGACCGTACTGAAGGCAGATCGCATCATCGTCATGGAAGAGGGGCGCGTCGCCGCTTCCGGCACGCATGACGAACTCATCCGGCAGGGTGGGCTTTATGCGCGCCTTGCGCGTCTCCAGTTCGCCGACGGGGCGGGCTGGCAAACGGTCAATGAAGAAAAGAACGCCGCATCGGGCGGCCAGATCTGAAGGGGGAAATCATGTCGCGCAAGGCCTGGTCCATCATCGGTTATTCGGCGCTCGCGCTTGTCGTGATCGTCAGCGTGCTTGCCTGGCGATTTCTTTCCGCCGCGGGATATTTCACCGGCATCCGGCAGGAAGTTGCTGCGGATTGCCGCGCCATTCCCGCCGTGCCGGGTCCCGAAGATATCCAGATCGACCACGCAACGGGCCTTGCCTTTGTGTCGGGTTACGACCGCCGGGCGGTGGCGGCTGGTGCACCGGGAAGCGACGCCGTCCGCGGTGGCATCTATGTCATCGACCTGAACGCGCCGCAGGAAAGCTGGGCGCTTCGTCCGGTGACGCCGGCGGAGCCTGCCGATTTCCGTCCCCATGGCATCAGCATCTACGAAGGCGAAGGTGTGAAGCGCCTTTTCGCCGTGAGCCATCCGGCATCCGGCATCGAAACGGTGGCGATTTTCGACATCGCGGATGATGGAATGCTTACCCATGTCCGCAGCGTGACGTCCGACACCTTCATCTCGCTCAACGATGTCGTTGCCGTGGGACCGGAGAGCTTCTACGCGACGAACGACCACGGCACGCGAAGCCCGGTCGGCCGGATGATCGACGACCTGCTGCTCCTGCGCAATTCCACCGTCGTTTATTTCGATGGCGAAGAAGCAAGCGTCGCCGCGGATACGATCCTCATGGCGAATGGCATCAATATCAGCGCAGACGGACGCACCGTCTATGTGTCGGCGTTGCTTGCCATGGCCATGAATATCTACGAACGCAATCCGGAGACGGGTGCGCTGCGCTGGATCGATCAGGTGCGGCTCGGCACCGGCGTCGACAATATCGATGTGCAGCCGGACGGCACGCTGCTTATCGGCGCACATCCCGATCTCATGGCATTTCTCGGCCATGCCGGCGATCCGGCAAAGCCGTCGCCAAGCCAGGTGGTACGGATCGAGCCTGAGCAGAAGCGCGCAGGAACGATCTATCTCAATCGCGGCGAGGAGATTTCCGGCATCAGCGTTGCCGCCGGCTATGGCGACCTCATGCTGCTCGGTCAGGTCTTCGAACCGGAAGTGCTGGTCTGCACGCAGTCGAAAGAACTGCGCGCCTATTGATCAGCGCTCGGTCAGCTTGAATTCGATACGGCGGTTGCGGCGGTTGTCGGCCGGGCTCGTCCCCTCGCTCAGAGGGTGGAACTCGCCGAAGCCCGCCGCGACAAGCCTGTCCGCAGGCACGCCGTGTGATGTCAGGTAATTGACCACCGCGATGGCGCGGGCGCTCGACAGGTACCAGTTCGAGGGGAATTGCGGGGTCGCAATCGGATTTCGGTCCGTGTGGCCGTCGACGCGCAGCACCCAGGGAATTTCGTCCGGGATGTCGGCGGCGATCTCCCGCACGGCTGTCGCGATCTTGTCGAGCTGCTGGCGGCCTTCCGGGTTCAGGTCGGCGGAGCCCGACTCGAAGAAGACCTCTGACTGCATCACGAAACGGTCGCCGACAATCTCGATGTCCTGCCGGTCGCCAAGGATCGCCCGCAGCCGTCCAAAGAATTCGGAGCGGTAGCGTGTAAGTTCCTGCACGCGCTGGGCAAGCGCCGCATTGAGCCTGCGTCCGAGATCGGAAATCTGCACCTGCTGTTCGCGGTCGCGCTGCTCGGCCGCCTGGAGCGCCGCCTCGAGCGTCGCAAGCTGGCGGCGCAGGGCGGAAATCTGCTGGTTGAGAAGTTCGACCTGCGCCAGCGCCTCGCTCGACACCTTGCGTTCTTCGTCAAGCGCGCCTTCGAGTTCCGCGATGCGGCTACCGGCGCCGGCGCCTTCATCGGCAAGCGCCGAGAGACGCTGCTGTTCGGCGGTGGCGGCTGCCAGCGAATCCTGCAGCGAGAGGATCGTCGCCTGAAGGTCCGCCTTCTCGCGCCGTTCCAGCGCAAGCTGGTTCACGAGTTCCGAAATCTGGCTGCGCAGGCTGTCGAGCGCGGAATCCTTGTTGGTGACGAGAAGGTTCAGAAAGAACTGCGTGATGATGAAGATGGTGAGCAGGAAGATCAGGACGAGCAGCAGGCTCGACATGGCGTCGACGAAGCCCGGCCAGTAATCGCCGGTCGGCGCGCGTCCCCTGATGCGACGTCCTGCATGCGCCATGGCGTCAGTCCCGTTCGCCGAGGCGGCGCGCGATTTCCTCGAGCACCGGTTTCAGGCTCTGCTGGTTTTCGGCGAGCTGGCGAATGATGCGCTGCTCGTTCTGCATCTGCTCGGTGAGCATGGTGATCTGGCCAGCAAGCGCCATCATCGATGCGTTGGAGGGTTCGCCGCCGGAAGTGAGGGCCTGTTCGATGTTGCGCAGGCGGCGCGCCGTTTCGCCCAGCATGCCGGGTGCGGCAGGGTCGGTCTCGCCGGCGAGGTTCGTCACTGCGGCAAGCCATTCCTCGAGTTCGTTGTAGAAGCGATTCTGCGCCTGCCCGGCCTGCAGATCGAGGAAGCCCAGCACCAGCGAGCCCGCAAGACCGAACAGCGAGGAGGAAAAGGCTGTCCCCATGCCGCGCAGAGGCCCATCGAGCCCTGCCTTGAGGCTCGTCAGCACGGTGGCGGGGTCTCCCGCCTGCATGTCGAGGCTCTGAACGGTGCCTGCGACCGAGGCGACGGTGGTGAGCAGGCCCCAAAAGGTCCCGAGAAGCCCCAGAAAGATCAGCAGGCCGATGATGTAGCGCGAGATTTCGCGCTGCTCGTCAAGGCGGGAGCCGATCGAATCGAGGATCGAGCGCATGGAAAGTGCGTTGAGCTGCATGCGGCCCTTGCGCTCGCCGAGCATCGTCGCCATGGGCGCGAGAAGGCGCGGCGGCGGCGGCAAGGCAAGGCCCGGATCGGCGCGGCGGAAATCATTCACCCAGCGCACTTCCGGGGCGAGCCAGAGCACTTGGCGGAAGGCATAGAGGATGCCGATGAAAAGTACGCCGATGATGAGACCGTTGAGCCCCGGATTGGCGATGAAGGCCCGCTCGATCTGCGGGTAGAGAATGGTTGCCACGAAGCAGGCCAGGATGACGAAGAGCATCATCCGCGTGAGATAAGGGCGCGGATGCGACAGCCCGACGCCTTCCCTGTCAGCTTTTGCCATGTCTCTCGATCCCTTTCCTGCCCGGGCGCTCAGCCGCCGGGAAGCGTGATGTCCACGCGGTCTTGCGGCCCGTTATCGGACACACCGCCCATCGCGCGGACAAGAAGGCGCTCGGGCACGATACCGCGGTCAACCAGTTCCTGACGTATGACGATGGCGCGTCGCAGCGCGAGGCGGCGCATGTTGGAGGATGTGTCGTGCGGCGGGCCTGCATAGGCGCGGACTTCGAAGCGGCCGCCCTTGCGCGCATAGTCGGTGGAGAAGCTGTCGAGTTGTTCGCGCGCCGTCCGGCCAATGGCGGTTTCGGTGCCCTCGAAGAGAATACGCGCCAGCGCCGGTTTGGGCGGCGGCAAGGGCGCTTCGGCGGCGGAAAGACCGCTTGCGCTGAAAGCGAGGGACAGAATGATCAGAGGAAGGACCAAAAGCGGGGCCATGCGGGGGAAGGCGCGGGCTTCGTTCTCTCTGGACCTTGTCATTCCGGCATCCGTGGCGGCTCAGCAAAGCATCGTCGCGCGACAGTCTAGGCATGTTCGCGCCTTGCGAACAGGGCCTCGGCGAGCTTCCGCTCTAGGTGCCGATTTGGGCGGAAATGCGACCCGGCGGTTCAGGCCGCCTTGTGAACCTTTTTGAGGAGGTCGCCGAGCTTGCGGGACACGATCTCGTTGCCAGCGACGATGCCGCCGGTCGCAAGCATGTTGTCCCTGCCATTGAGGTCGGAGACGAAGCCGCCCGCTTCGCGCACGAGAACGATGCCGGCCGCGATATCCCAGGGGGCAAGGTTCGCTTCCCAATAGGCATCGAAGCGGCCAGCCGCCACATAGGCAAGGTCGAGCGCGGCGGAACCCATGCGGCGGACACCGGCGACCTCGTTCATCACCGCCCCGAGCTCGTTCATGAACTTCCCGTGTTCGGGCCTTCCGATATGCGGAATGCCGGTCGCAACGACCGATTGCCCGAGCTCGCGGCGCGCGGCGACACGGATGCGACGGTCATTGAGAAAGGCGCCCTGGCCCTTCTCGGCAATGAACATTTCATCGGTCACGGGATTATAGACGAGACCGGCGACGAGCTGGCCTTCGCGCTCGAGCGCGATGGAA
>JAHBYL010000074.1 GCA_019635955.1 Parvibaculum sp. | reverse complement strand
TGCCTTCAGGTCGAAGAACATCGCCGTGGCGGCCGCGCCCGCCGCTGCGGCGCCCATCCTGATGCGTTCCCAGACCTCGACGGCGACATCCTTCAGGAGTGACATCGCTTCATGTCGCGCTCCACGTTGCGCAGCACCGTGGCCGCAATCCAGTTGACGCGCGCGAGGTCGAGCCCGCGGACCGCCTCGGTGGTGCGCGCCAGCACGTCGGACGCGACCTCGTCGGCGGCGCCGATCCTGCGCCAGATCGACCGGCGCCGGATGGCGTCGAGGCCGGGCCAGAGCGCCAGCAACAGCAGCGTCAGCGCGCAGTCGGACGCGGGCCCGTCGCTCTGCGCTGCCCTGACGAGAGCGGCGAGGATCAGGTTCTTCTGCCCCTGATCGCCCGGCGTGCGATGCAGCCCGTCCAGCAAAGCCGCCGGGTCCCGGAATGTCGCGAGGGCGGCCTGCGTGCGCCGGATGGCGTCGAAACTGCGCTGGAAGTGAAGCTTGGAAGAAGAATCCGTAAGGTGATCGCGGATCGCGTGCCACGCGATGGACATTGGACGCCTGCCTTGCGGCCAGGCGTCCGGCGCCTTCTCGTGGCCAGGTCAGGACGTCGCGCGTCTCTGCGATTTCAGGGGGTTGGGTGAATGCGCGCGTCAGCGCGCGGGTGCGGTCGCGTTGTTCAGCGTGCCGCAGCCCCGACAGGTGGCCTGAACCGGGAAGCCCACGAGATACTCGTGCCCCCGCGCGAAGCGCAGGTGCATCCGGCCGTCCCGGCAGACGCCGAGAAGCTTTTCACAGCGCGTGCAGCGCCATTCCGAGTTGGAGGTGGTGGGTTTGGTCGTCGCGGCGTCGGCCCAGCTCATCGGGGCTGCCTGGCGCGAGGGAAAGGGAGTCGGCATGGAAGTGCTCCTCTGATGTGGAGCCCTTCCAATAATCAGCGGTTTGTTAGACCGTCCCACCCGAAACCCTAGATGAACTCTAGATCACGCGGTGTCGGTCGCCTCGCCGAGACGCCAATAGCGATTGCTCGAGCCGTGCCGGATGTAAGTCGGATGCGCCTTCGCCCATGCGCCGGAAGAGAACAGCTGTCTGGGATTGTCGGACCCCATCCCGTCCATCAGGACCTTGGTCAGCCGCTGGCCTGTGCCATCGGTCGCCGCTTCAACAAGGCTTTCGAAGAGTTGGATCTGGCCCACGCCGTCGAGCGTGAGCGGCTCGAGACCAGGGATGATGAGCGTCGCAGAGCGAGGCGTGTGTCGCACAACCTGAGCGACTTGCGCAGAGGTCGCCAGCGTTCGGTTTGCCTCGAAGCGCCGGGCCATTTCTTCTCGGTCCAGATCGCCGAGGCTTCCGTCGTTCAGCAGCAGGTCTCGCAGCGCGATAACGACGTTCGGCCCGAGGAATTGCGGCGGCTCATCGGAAACGGCGAGTACGAGACCGGGGCCCGCTGTATGCCGCGACCGAAGCGCAGTCTCCACACTCTCGCGAGCTTTCAGATCGGCAAGGCGGCGCGCCAGGTAAAGTGGGACCTTTCGCTCACCCAGTGCCATCGGCCCAAGCGAGACGAGGAACTCGTTGATGGTTTCGATGTTCCTGATGCCGAGAGAGCCAGCTATCGCCTTGAGGATGGTTTCGGCGAGCCATGCTCGATCGATCCCGTACTCGATCGCATTGGTGTCGAGACGCAATCCATCCGCCTCTCCAAAGGAACCGGTTTGTCGAACCGTCCCTGGCTCCGGACCCGTTTGCTGCTCAACTTCGACAACCTCATCGTCATCCTCGGCGAGCCCAATCACCTGCCGCCCTTTGCGGGCAATCAATCTCGCACTGACCATGCGCGCTGGATCGACGCCCGCGGAGTTGAAGAACGCACCTGCAACAGTGTCGCCGGGCAGGTCGTACAGCGACAGAAGAAAGCCGAACCACTGCGCCCGTTCCTGATCGGTGAGTGTCCGCAGGTTCTGCGTAAGACCCCAGTGTTCGAGCAGTCGGAACCCGAGGTCCCGAAGGAACGGATCGCGCATGCTCTGCACGTCCGAACTGCTGCCATCCGAGATCGAGACCCGGAAGGTTCCCTCCTTTCCGTCCGATCGACGGGTGTAACCAATTGCGATGGCGATTTTTGTGAAGCCGAAACTCCGGATCAGGTTGGCTGAATTGGAGACGTATTTCCGGACAACGTCCTCCATCTTGTCCTTTATGGTCACCTTGATGTTCAGTCTTCGGCCCCACGAGCCGAGGCGGACCTCGGCCTCGACTACCGCCGCCATCGTGATCTCGACGTCCTCGAGATCCGGACAATCCAGATCGAAGGAAGACCTGAAGCGTTCGAGGTTGAATTCCCGGCGGGTCAACGGCTTGGCCGACGGCGGGCGCCCTAGAACGACCTCCGCGAAGACCTTAGAGGTCTTTTCGCGAACGTCGCTGCTGGCAGACGCGACCTCGATTTTCTTCAGCTGGGGTGTGTAGATCAGGACAGCCTCATGCGAGGGCCTGTAGTAATGGACGGTCCAGCCCCCTTCCTCGCGATGATTGTCGATACTCGACAGGGGCCCGGGATGGCGCAGGGCGACCATGAAGGACGGCGGATAGTTGGCGGTCTCGGGCAATTCGAGGACGGACGCGGTGACCTTGCCCTTCAGTCCCAGAGCTTCCTGAACAGCGTCACAGAGCTTCTCGTCAGGAATTCCGTCTGTGTCGGCAACAGAAGCGTGGTCGAAGTCCACTTCGCAGCATGTGTAGTAAGTCCGCCGTTCTCGATAGCGCCGCGCGGCATAGAAGCTCTGGGCGTCGTGGAAGTGCATCGGGAAGACCGTGCGCATCCAGATGCTCTTGCACAGCAGGTCAGGCTGGGACTCAAACTGGTCGTAGTCGACATTCTGCAGCCGTTGGCCCGCAACCGTTTCGAGTGAGGTCGCTCCCTTGTCCTGGCCCATGTCGAGCAGAGCGCCAGCGATGCCCTCAAGTAGCCCGATGATTTCCTTGTCCTCCGAACGCAGGTACGCACTCAGCGCTGCCTTGCCCTGATCATCGGTCGTGCCCTCAGTGATTTCCGGCGGAGCGAGAAGAGTGTCGTCGGGCCGTTTGAAGCTGGCGAGAAACTGCCGGACCAGCGCAGCGGGGGCGCCCTGAAGGATACTCCCGAGGTTCGGTCCGAATTCGCTCTTCCTCCGCGCCATGAACTCACCTCAATGAACAACTGCTCTCGATTGATTCAACCCACGATAATCATGGACATATCCGTGATCGGCAAGCACTGACGTTCTCTCCCTGTTCGCATTTCTGCATTCCGTTCTTCTGAGATGTCCTGTCCCGGGCGGCTGGGTGGCTTTTGATCGGTAACGACACCACCGAGCATAGCCACCGAGACATGAAACGCCCGAACCCGCTCCCTCCCGACCACATGACGCCCGCCGAGCGCCGCGCCGAGCTCTGCGGCCTGTTGGCGCTCGGGCTTGTTCGGTTGCGCATGCGGGAGAAGGGCGAAGTATCTGACGATACTGGAGAAAGTTACCTACACTATCCGCCCGACCAATGCCGTCATGCAACTCCAACTCACCGGAGAAATGCATGAACAAGCCCGATCCCATCCCCGCGCGCCTGGCCGCGCTCAAAACGACGCCGACGCCCGACTTGAAGCAACAGTGGCGCGACCTGTTCGACAGCGAGCCGCCGCCGTTCAACCGGCGCTACCTCGAAAGCCGCATCGCCTATCGCATCCAGGAACTGGCCTATGGCGGGCTGAAGCCCGAGACGATCCGGCGGCTGGAGCGGCTGGGCGAGGAACTTGACGGCGGCGACAGGAAGAAGCGCGGCATCCGTGCCGACCGTGACCGCCCGATCACCGGCACACGCCTCCTGCGCGAATGGCAGGGCGTCGAACAGGTCGTCACCGTCACCGCCGATGGCTTCGAGTGGCAGGGGCGGCCGTACAAGTCGCTGTCCGCCATCGCGCGCGCGATCACCGGCACGCGCTGGAACGGCTGGGTGTTCTTCGGCCTCAAGAACCACAGGGGGCGGACATGACCAAGCCAATTGTCCGAAAGCTGCGGTGCGCCGTCTACACCCGGAAATCCTCCGAGGAAGGGCTGGAGCAGGAGTTCAACAGCCTCCACGCCCAGCGCGAGGCATGCGAAGCCTACATCGCCAGTCAGCGGTCGGAAGGCTGGGTGCTGGTGCGCGATCAGTATGACGACGGCGGCATTTCGGGCGGCACGCTGGAACGCCCCGGCCTGAAGCGTCTGCTTGAGGATATTGAGGACGGGCTGGTCGACGTGGTCGTGGTCTACAAGATCGACCGCCTCAGCCGCTCGCTGGCCGACTTCGCCAAGCTGGTCGAGGTGTTCGACCGGAACGGCGTGACGTTCGTCTCGGTCACGCAGTCGTTCAACACGACCACCTCCATGGGCCGGCTGACGCTGAACATCCTGCTGTCCTTCGCCCAATTCGAACGCGAGGTGACCGCCGAGCGCATCCGCGACAAGGTCGCTGCCAGCCGGAAGAAGGGGATGTGGATGGGTGGGGTGCCGCCCTTCGGCTACCGCGTCGAGAACCGAAAGCTGGTGGTCGACGAAGAAACCGCCGCGCATGTCCGCTGGATCTTCACCACCTTCCTCGAGATCGGGTCCTGCACGGAACTGGCGCGGGAGGTCGGCACGCGGGGTCTCCTGACGCCCCGCGGCAACCGGATCGACAAGAAGTACATCTACCGGATGCTCAGCAATCGCGCCTACATTGGCGAGGCGGTCCACAAGGGCGACAGCTATCCCGGTGAGCATGACGCGATCATTGAGCGCGAGATGTGGGACCGGGTCCACGCCATCCTGCAGGAGAGCCCCCGCAAGCGCGCTGCCCGCACCCGCGCCGACACGCCCGCGCTGCTAAAGGGGCTGCTGTTCGGTCCCGACGGTGCGGCCTTCTCGCCGACGCACCCCCGCAAGGGCGACAGGCTCTACCGCTACTATGTTAGCCAGACGGTCCTGAAGCACGGTGCCGGATCGTGCTCGGTGGGCCGCGTACCCGCAGGCGAGATCGAGGCCGCGGTCATCGACCAGCTTCGCGCCGTGTTCCGCCAGCCGGAAATCGTTGCAGGGGCGTGGAAGGCGGCGCGCGCCCACGCCGACGACATCACCGAGGCCGACGCCCACGCGGCCTTGCAACAGCTCGACCCGCTGTGGGACGAACTCTTTCCCGCCGAGCAGGCGCGCGTCGTGGCGCTGCTGGTCGAGCGCGTGGACATCGGCACGGATAGGCTCAACGTCCGCCTCCGCATTGATGGCCTTGGCGGCCTTGCGCACGAAATGCTGGCTGGAGACATGGGAGCGGCTGCATGAACCGCGGCGTGCCGATCTCGGCAACCATGACGCTCCTTGTTCCGTTTCGCATCGTGAAACGCGGCGGGCGGAAGGAAATGCAGATGCCTGACCGCGTCCTACAAGAGCGCACGCCGGATAACACGCTGGTCAAGGCGCTGGCGCGCGCCTTCCGGTGGAAGAATATGCTGGAGTCGGGCGAGTACGCCACCATCGCCGAACTGGCCGAACGCGAAGGGATCGCGTTGTCATACCTGACCCGCGTCCTACGCCTGACGCTGCTGGCGCCCGACATCGTCGAGACGATCCTCGACGGGCAGCCGGGATCGGAGGTGACGCTGGCGCGGGTGCTGGAGCCGTTTCCGTTGGAGTGGAAGCAACAGTCGGGCCGCTTAAACCGCGCCTAACGAAGTCGGCCTCGAGCGCAGAACCTGGCACCTCAAGAGCCCCGACAAGCGGCGAACCGCCCCTGCGGGACACCGCCCAACCTACACGATTGAAACACCGTCAAGATCTCAGGTGCGACACTTATCATGCATCATCTATGCATGTCGTCATCGACGATACGAGCGATCAGAGCGCGCAGCTCCGGTGATCGCGCAACACGTGCGACGATGGCTTCCAAACCGACATCCTTTGAGGCGTCATCGACGATGGCCCTAAGCAGATCAGCCTTTGATGATTGAAATACTGATCCTTTTTCGATGCGCGAGACCGTGCTTTGCTCAAGCCCCACCTTCGCTGCAACAGCACGCTGCGACAGTCCAAGTCGCTTGCGCGCCCGCTGCAGGGCAGCGCCAAAGCTAGGCTGATCAAGCTTGTCTTCATGCATCAATTCATGCATACAGGATGCATGGAGATTTGTGAAGCTTCCCGCTCTCGCAGCCCCTGCGCCTCACCTCCGCTTCACGCAAATGGGCAAGCGGAGATCCTTCCTGGCATTGCAATGGGTCGACCGGATGTGATCCTCTCACCCGCCTATTGGCGTTGGCGCTGCCAACATGCAGAGGAAGCCGGCGAGGGGTACGTCGCACGAGAATCTACTTTGCACGAGGAGTTGGGATTCTGCCTTCTCGGCGGATATGGAGTGCGGGTTGAAGTGAACGATGCATTCTTCCGCCATCTCCGGGAGCGCGGCGTATTTGAATGGGGTGCCCGACCTTCAGAGGAGGACCTGTTTGACTTGCTCTCAGAGCGGATTCCGGTTGCCGATGCCCGTGGGGAGACCTTACAGCGTTACCGCTTCCCGCGTCAGAAGGCGGCGCGACTTGCCCGTTCCCTCGCGATGGCAGATGAATTGACGCCAGAGCGCCGAGTGCATGCCAAAGTTCCGCGGGCTTTCCGTAACAGGCTTATGGTCATGCCTGGCGTTGGCCCGAAGACTGCCAGTTGGATTGCCCGTAACTGGCTGGGAGCTGAAGATGTGGCGATCTTGGACATACACATTCTGCGTCTTGGTCGTTACCTGAGGCTCTTTCCTGACCAAGTGCGCTTGCCTGCTGACTATGAGCGTCTTGAGGCGCGCTTTGTCGCCTTCGCAGAAGCTCTCGAAGTTCGGCCGTCGATTCTTGACGCCGTGATTTGGGACGACATGCGTCGGTTCGGATCGCGTATGGTGGCGCGAGCCACTGTCGGATACTCTACCTGAAATTGATTGGGAGGAAATGTTGATGGGAGGAAGCGGTGGTGATCCAAGCTATCCAAAAGGAGGAAGCCGGACTGGCGGTGGTAGCGGCGGATCAGGAGGAGGCGGACGAAGCCCGGGCGCGGATCCCTGTGCGATATCATTCCAGGACGATCTTTACTCCCCTGTACCCGGTGTCGCGGACAGGCTCACAACAGGCCAAGTGCTGTCGGTCCGCCTGACACCCGCAAATTCGGTCGGCGTCTTTCTGGATAGCGGCTCGCAAGCTGGCACTCTCGCAGGCCACGTGCAGCTTCCCACGCTGATCGGCTGCCTTGAGGACGGTGTCGAATTTGCTGCGGATGTCATCGACGTCACAGAGGGTTCGTCTGGGCGCGTGCGCCTTCGAGTGCGGCGTGCATGAGCAACGCCGAAACCGATATCACGGTCGTTGGTGGCTATTATGCTGAGCGCTGCGTTTCACCCGAGGTGGACGCCCGCTTTGGCTCTGGCGGCCGAGCAGCGCTCGCGCTTGCTGCAGTGGGTAGACGGGTTCGTTGGCGGTACTACTGCCCAGCTGCTGAGCAACTGAACGCCACGCGTACCGTGATGCATGAGAACTTGGCGCATGAACCAGCAGACAGCGATGCGCTTGTGTCATTCCGCTACACTCATCCGCTCGCCCGTCCTGAGTACCTGCCCTTTCCATTGCCAAGAGAAGAGCCCCTAGTTGTCGAGGCAGCAACCGTGCTGCGCTTCGGACTCATGGAAGGCACGGGCGTCGTAAAGGCTGAGACCTGCGTATATGATCCCCAAGGTGATCCGGCGGATTTCCGCGAGAATGGATCGAGCGCTTCACGGCTTGCTATCGTATTGAACTTGTCCGAACTCCTTGCGCTCGGGCGGGCAACGGATGAAGCCGCTGCCGTCGAGCGCCTTTTCGCAGGCGGCAACCTCTCAGCTCTCATCGTAAAGGCCGGGGCCGACGGATGCCGGGTGTACGAGAACGCACGCCTTTCCGCGGAGGTGCCGCCCTATAAGTCCGCTCGCGTGTACAAGATTGGCACGGGCGATGTCTTCAGCGCCGCGTTCGCAGAGAACTGGATGTTGGCGGGGCGATCAGCGCCAGATGCGGCCGACGTGGCCTCGCGCTGCGTTGCTCACTATGCACAGACGCGTACGCCGGCCGTTCGAGCAGATGAGGCCACCAGCGTCGGCGCGCCAGTAAAGCCTGGGGTAGGCGGACAGGTCTATATCGCTGGCCCTTTCTTCACGACACATGAACTCTGGCTCGTCGAGGAAGCATATCGCGGGTTGAAAGAACTGGGGGTGAAGGTCTTTTCTCCCTACCATGAGATTGGGCTTGGACAACCGTCCGAAGTCGTCCCGGCGGACCTTGCAGCGCTAGATCAGTCCGCGGCAGTGCTCGCCCTTCTGGATGGTGGCGACCCAGGGACTCTATTCGAAGTAGGCTATGCAACCCGCATCGGCCTACCTGTTGTGGCGCTCGCCCAATCGACAAAGCGCAGCGACCTGACGATGTTGCTGGGCTCTCCCAATTGCCGTGTCGTCGACGACTTCTCTACCGCGCTGTACCATGTTGCGTGGGCAGGTCGCCGAGCTTTGGCATGAGGGTCCTGCTTTTCTCCGGCGGCGTCGAATCCACTGCTCTTGCCTACTGGCAGCGGCCAGACTTACTGCTCACCATCGATTATGGGCAGCGGCCGGCAGCTGGAGAACTCAGGGCCGCATCGCACCTGGCACAACATCTTGACTTGCCGCAGGAGGTGGTGACGGCGAACGTAGCTGCCCTGGGTGCCGGGGATATGGTCGGCCGAGGGATGGCGTCTCATTCCAAGGTTAGCGAGGCGTGGCCATTTCGGAACCAATTCCTTGTGACGGTAGCCGCCATGGCATGTGCGGATCGCGGCTTGAAGGAAATCGCCGTGGGAACGGTGATTACGGACCGCGTTCATCCCGACGGCAATCCTGAATTCGTCACGGCGATCGACGCCTTGATACGTTGCGAACTGCCCGACGCCCGGGTAACGGCTCCGGCAATCAACATGACGACTGTCCAGCTCGTGCGCGAAAGCGGAGTTCCACACTCGTTGCTTCGCTGGACGTTCTCGTGCCACAGGGAAACCGTTGGATGCGGGCTTTGCCGAGGATGCACCAAGACTTTGGAGACTTTCGCAGCACTGGGCCTTAACACCGCCTAGCACAAAAATACTCCTCCTCCCGTGGTCGCATTCTTCACAGGCTCGGACTGAGTTTCCCGACGATCTGATCTCGCATGCTCATTCCATCCACGGTTTTCTCTACCACGATGAACAGACCCCTCCCGCCACTCTTCCTCTCCCATAGCTGACCGATGGTCCGCTTCTCGTCGGTATCTGCCCCCTCGGCAGTGAGCGCACCCTTGTACTCTACGACGAGCAGCCGGCCGTCATCCAATTGAGCCACGAAATCCGGATAGAACTTGTCCGTGGCCGTCGGCAACCAGAACGAATTGGGGTGGCGTGCGACGTTGCGTATCCAGAACTTCAGGCCGGGCAAGCTGTCGATGGCTTGCGCGCACTGGAATTCTTCACCGTTCTCGGCCCCATCGAAGGCAGGCACATGGTCCGGCCCAAGGAAGTGCTTGCGAGGTTTCCAGCGCCCACGATACCGGCGCTGATCCCAATACATTCCGTCCTTGAACGCGAAGGCCTGGTCGAAGGACACCTCGACCTTGGCCTCCGGCGCGAAGAGATACCGCTGGTAGACGCCGTCGCGTTCCTGCTGACGGATGGCGGCGAGCTTCTCGCGAACCTTGCGGGCGAGGATAAACTTGCACCGCATCAGCGCCGCGATGTGCATGCCGCGTACGGTGATCAGGTGGCCGACAAGGTCGCGCAGCCAGCGGAGCAATTCGCTCTGATGGACGTCCGGCTGGCGCACTTGGCGGTCGAGCCAGAGCACCAGCGCCTCCGGTGTCCAGCCTTCAACATCGACGTCGAGTGCCAGTTGCTCCTCTTCGTCCGCGAACTGGTAGGTTATGCGGTTGCCGTCGAGGTCGATTTCGAAGCTGCGTGCCGTCTCGCGGATCGCGAACTCGCCTTCACCCAGTTTCGACGAGTGGTCGAGCAGCGACCAGTCGTGAAACTCCATGAACACGTCAGTGTCGGCGAACTCGAACTCGCCCTGGATCTCGGAGACCAGGCGGGGGACCTCGAACGCCTCGCCCTGTTCTGCAGGCGATAGCTGGTCCTTCACTTCGACGCGATACTTGGTGACGGCCGCCGAGAACCCCGTTCGTTCGGTCTCGGGGAGAGCCTCGACGATCGCCTTTTCGAGGCCGCCGTCAACACGCCCCGTGACGGCGATCTCGACCTTCCCATCGTCGGTTTCGCGAACGCTCACCCCTTCGCGCTTCTTCAGTTCGGCAACCACCTCAGGTGTCGCCGTCACCGTGTGCTTGAAGGTCGGCTTCGGCTTGTCGCGCGGGCCGAAGAGGCCGGTATCTGCATCGAGCGAGTTCTGCGCAGGTTCGATGTTGTCGAGCGCCTCATCCTCCTCGAAGCCCATGGCCACCAGCTTGTCGGCCAGCGACCGCGCCGCCTCGCCGAACGACGGCTCCGACAGGAACGCATAGGCGCGGTTCAAATCCTCGGCCTTGCGGCGCTTGGCATAAGGCATCCGCAGGACTCGCCCCAGCAACTGCTCGACGTCCACCGCGCTCTGGATCCGCGAGACCGAGCAGAAAGCATAGGCGAAGGAACAATCCCAGCCCTCCTTTAGCGCCTCGACTGTGATGACGTACTCGATCGGGCATTTCGGATCGAACAGGTTGATGCCATCCAGTTCGCGCTGGTCGCCGGTGGCCACAGCGATCTTGTGTTCTGGGATCTGCTCGACCTCCATCAGGTGCTTCTTCAGCACCTCGACCGTCACCTCCTGGTTCCTGGGCTGCGCCTGGAACAGGACGATGGGTCGGATGTACGACGTGTCCTTCTCGGCTTCCTCAGCCAGCGACGCTCGCGACGCGATCGCGCCATTCACGGCGTTCTGCCATGTGTCGTGCTCGGACAGCATGATCGGCAGCTTGATCATCTCCTCGAGCTTCAGCTCCTGCGCCGTGACACTGTGCAGGATGTTGGAGTTGAGCCGCGGCGTCGCCGTGAACTCGATGATCGCCGACGGATTGACCCGCGCCTGCATCTCGCGCGTCAGGCCGGTGACCGCGTTGTGCGCCTCGTCCACGATCATCAACGGCCGGTGGACATGCATCAGATTGGCGAAGGAGAACTTCACGCCGCCGCCCTCCAGCTTTTCCAGCCCCGGCAGGCTTTTGGGCAGCGCCGTGAAGTGCGGCTCCATGTTCTCGTTGTGGGAATAGACCTTCCGGCCCTCGGTGTTCGACACGCGCAGGGTCTGGATCGTGCCCACGACGATGCAGCAATGGTCGCGGATGTCGTGCGGGCGGATATGCGTGAAGTCCGCGATGTCGAACACGCGCACCCGGCCGTCGAAGGCCTCGTCCAGCGCCTGCCGATAGGGGTGGCGGGCGTTCTTCAGCGCCTCGGCGGTCTGCAGCCGGATCGTGTTCGACGGCACCAGCCACAGGACCATCGGATAGTCCTTTTCCACCCAGGCATCCCGCGCGATGCCGATGGAATGCGCGCCGAGGATCGTCTTGCCGCCCCCGGTGGGCAGGCGCAGGCAGGCGTAGGGCACGGCCGGCAGTTCCGCGAGCGGCGTGTAGGCGCCGCCGTAGCGGCCGAGGCGGCGGGCTTGCTCCGGCTCCCTGGTGATCGCCTCATAGGCGCCCTTCGGGCCCGCCACGCGCGCCTCCTCGAAGAACCGGCGGAGGACGGAGAGAGTATCGCTCTGGTATTGCTTCAGCTTCATCGGACGCCCCCCTCACTTCCGCGCTTTGACGTCGTAGGGCGTCTGCTTGAAGGTGATGCGCTCGCGGTCCAGCGTCGCGGGCGTCAGCCGGGACTGTTCGCCATAGACGGTCAGCGGGCCGTCGAAGCCCGGCGCCAGCCGGGCGATATCGGCGCGGATCACGGCCAGCGTCGCGCGGGTCAGCACGTTGCCGCCTGCGGGCCGCCTGTCGCCCAGGATGCCGTTGTAGAGCAGCGCATGGGCCCGGCCGTCGTGGATGCCCAGCAGCGGGCTTTCGGCCGCGCCGTCCCCCGGACCATCCCAGGGA
>JAHBYL010000073.1 GCA_019635955.1 Parvibaculum sp. | reverse complement strand
TTTTTTCGTGGAAATCGGCGCGGCGGCCAGAAGCCTCGCGCCAACCATTTGATTTCATTAGCTAATTTCAGCCGCCGAAAGGGCGAAAACCGAGCCCCCTCTAGGCCGGGCGTTAGGTAACACATGGTCCGCACATGCGCAACATGCTGGCCCGGAAAATGGGCGCGCCTGCGGCATTTTGGGCCGTTCGCGGCTGCGGGGAACACCCCTTCCCCAGCGTCACGTCCGATGCTCACTCACATGAAGCTGTAAGGGTCCACATCCACCGAGACCCGGACCTGGTTTGGAACCTTGAGCCCGTCGAGCCAGGCATGGAGAAAGGCCTGGATATTGACGTTTCGTCCCGCCTTCACGAGGAAGCGGAGCCGCGTGCGGCCCCGCAGCAGCGCCATGGGCGCGGGCGCGGGCCCAAGCACCGTCACATCCTCGGCGCGCGGCGCCGTCCGCGCCATCTCGCGCGCAACGCGCTGCGCGAGCCCCGCATCGGGCGCCGAAACCACGATTCCGGCAAGGCGCCCGTAAGGCGGCAGGCCGACCCGCTCGCGCGCCCGCGCCTCGCGCTCGAGGAATTCGTCGCGCCGCCCGGAAACCAGCGCGCGCATCACGCCATGCTCCGGCATGAAGGACTGGAGAAAGACGCGGCCCGGCCGCTCCGCCCGGCCCGCCCGCCCCGCCACCTGCTGCAGGAGCTGATAGGTCCGCTCGCCCGCGCGGAGATCGCCATTCTCGAGGCCGAGATCGGCATCGACCACGCCGACCAGGGTCAGCCAGGGAAAATGATGCCCCTTGGCGACGATCTGCGTGCCGATCACGATATCGGCCTCGCGCGCCTCGATGGCGGCGAAAACTTCTTCATGCGCCGCCGGCCCGCGCAGATTGTCCGACGAGACGATGACGGTGCGCGCCTCCGGAAATATCTCCGCGACTTCTTCCGCGATGCGCTCGACACCCGGCCCGCAGGCGACGAGAGACTCTTCCGCGCCGCAGGAGGGACAAGCCTTCGGCACCGGCGCCGAATAGCCGCAATGATGACAGGCAAGCTCGCGGCGGAAACGATGCTCGACGAGCCAGGCCGAACATTGCGGACATTCGATGCGATGCCCGCATGTGCGGCAGAGCGTGAGCGGCGCATAGCCGCGCCGGTTGAGGAAGAGCATCGCCTGCTCCCCCGCCTCCAGCGCCTTCGCCATTTCCTTCACCAGCACCGGCGAAAGCCAGCGTCCGCGTTCCGGGGGATCGGCGCGCATGTCGATCGCCGTCACCTGCGGCAGCACCGCTTCGCCATGGCGCGAGGAAAGCCGCACGGCATCGTATTTTCCAAGCTCGGCATTGACCGCCGTCTCAAGCGACGGCGTTGCCGAACTCAGCACGATGGGAAATTGCCCGAGTGAGGCGCGCACCACACTCATGTCGCGCGCATGATAGGTAACGCCGTCCTCCTGCTTGAAGGCGGCATCGTGCTCTTCATCGACAATGATGAGGCCGAGATCGCAGAAGGGAAGAAAGAGAGCTGAGCGCGCGCCGACAACGACAGAGGCACGCCCTTCCGCAACGCCGCGCCAGACACGGCGGCGCTCGCGGCCCGGCAGATCCGAATGCCACTCCGCCGGACGGCAGCCGAAACGGCGCTCGAAGCGATCGAGGAACTGGCTCGTGAGTGCGATCTCCGGCAGCAGGATCAGCACCTGCTTCTTTCGTATGAGCGCCGCCGCCACCGCCTCGAAATAGACTTCCGTCTTGCCCGAGCCGGTCACACCGTCGAGAAGCGTGACCGAAAACTTTTCCGCCTCGACCGCACCGGCAAGACGCGCCGCCGCCGCGGCCTGCTCTTCGGAAAGCGACACGCCCTTTTTCCCGACAAGGGGATCGGGAAACGGCACTTCGGTCGGAATGTCGACCGGCAGCAGTGTTCCCGCATCGACCAGCCCGCGCACCACGCCGTCGGAAACGCCCGCTTCCTCCGCGAGTTCCCGGACCGTGCGCGCGAAACCGTCTTCCGCCACCTCGACGACGCGGGCCCGCGCGGGCGTCATGCGCTGGGGTCGCGCATCGCTCAATATATATGCCGTGCGCATCCGCGCCGGCTCGAGTGCACCGGGCGCACGAATCGCGAGGCGAAGAACCGAGCCCGCGGGTGAAACCGTATAGCCCGCAACCCAGTCGACGAAACGCCGGAGCACCTCCGGCATGGGCGGCACGTCGAGCACTTCCGTAACCGGCTTGAGCCTGTTATGGCCCACCTCGCCGGACCCCGGCCCCCAGACCACGCCGAGCAACTCCTGCGTGCCGAGCGGCACAACGACATAGGACCCGGCATGGAGCTCCATGTCCGCCGGCACCTTGTAGTCATAGGGCTTCGGCAGGGCGAGCGGGATCAGCACGCTGACCGTACCCGTTAACGCTTCCGGTGCCGCGACCCGGTCTGTGGATATTTCGGAGCTCATATGTTCTGCAGGGACATTAACGCGCCGGGGCCTTCGCACCCGCGATGTTCAAATCCGAAGCGACACTGTAACGCCTCATAAAGCAAGCGCCACGATACGGCTTGCAGAAAGCGCCCGCCCCCACCAAAAGAAGCGAGCCTTCGGCGCGCCACTCGACTAGACTGCAGCCCTTGGGGGGCGCCTGCGCCGGAACGAAAAGCACGGAAAGACAATCTCCGTATGAAATTCTTTGTCGATACTGCCGATGTCGCCGAAATCCGCGAACTGGCCGCAACAGGCCTTCTGGATGGCGTGACCACCAATCCCTCGCTCATCGCCAAATCGGGCCGCGACTTCCTCGAAGTCGTGAAGGAAATCTGCTCCGTGGTGGAAGGGCCGGTCAGCGCCGAAGTGACGGCGCTCGATTCGGAAACCATGATCGCGGAGGGCCGCAAGCTAGCCGCCCTTGCAAAGAACATCGCCGTGAAGGTGCCGCTCACCTGGGACGGGCTGAAGACCTGCAAGGTGCTGACCGGCGAAGGCACGATGGTGAACGTGACGCTCTGCTTCTCCGCGAACCAGGCGCTGCTTGCCGCCAAGGCCGGCGCAACCTTCGTCTCGCCCTTTATCGGCCGTCTCGACGACATCAATCTCGACGGTATGGAACTCATCCGCGAAATCCGCGAAATCTACGACAACTACCCGGCGCTTCAGACCGAGATTCTGGCCGCATCGATTCGCACCGCGAACCATGTGAAGGAGTCGGCGCTTGCCGGCGCCGATGTCGCCACCGTTCCGCCCGCCGTGCTGAAGGGCCTTGCCACGCATCCCCTGACCGAGAAGGGACTCGAAATGTTCCTTTCGGACTGGAAAAAGACAGGCCAGAAAATACTTTAGAAACGTATTGAGGGGATGCTGAGGGCATGAGCCAGCAGAACGACAGCACCGGCGCGCAGCGCATCGCGGATACGGGCACGGCGGTCAGCGCCGACGAGGTGAAGGCCTATCTGCGCCAGCACCCCGAGCTGCTCGCCAACGATGCCGATCTTCTGTCCTCGCTCGTGCCGCCCTCGCAGTCGACCGGTCGAAACGTGCTCGACATGCAGCACTTCATGATCGGCCGCCTGCAGAACCAGGTGCGCATGCTGCGCGACATCCAGTCGGACCTCATCGAGGCGACCTCGCTCAACAGCATCGCGCGCGAGCAGGTTCATGCTGCCGCGCTGCAGCTCCTCGATGCGAAGAGCTTCGAACATCTGATCGAATACACGACATCGCCGGACGGCCTTGCCCGCATGCTCGGCATTCGCGCCGCGACCGTCTGCATCGAAACGGCGAACGGCGTTTCCGGCATCGGCATTCGCGGCGTACGCGTGCTGGAGCCGGGCGGCGTGGACCGCATTCTGGGCTTTGGCGAGCGGTGCCGCCTTGCCTCCCATGTGCGCGGCAGCCGCGGCCTTTATGGCAACCTCGCGGAAGATGTGCATTCCGAGGCCCTGGTGCGGCTCGACATATCGCGCGGCTCGCCGCCGGGCCTCCTCGCGCTGGGCGGCTTCGAGGCCGAACAGTTCCACCCCGATCAGGCGGTGGATCTCCTCGAATTCCTCGCCAATGTCGTCGAGCGCTGCGTGCGCCAATGGCTCGATCTGCCGCCCGCCCGCTGAGCGGCGCACCCGCGCCGGACGACGCCGCGCGAGCGGTGCCTGCGGCTGCGGATGTTCAAGGCGAAATCCGTGACTGGTATGCCCATCTTCTGGGCGAGAAGCGGATGAGCGAAGCGACGCTCGTCAACTATCACCGCGACATCACGCGCTTCTTCGAATTTCTCGTCGATCATCTGGGCGGTGCGGCGACACTCGCCGATCTCGAACGGCTGGAGCTGCGGGACTTCCGCGCCTTCGTCAGCCGCCGCCGCAGGGACGGGCTGCAAAGCCGTTCCATCGCGCGAACGCTATCGAGCATGCGCTCCTTCTTCCGCTATCTCGACCGCACGAAAATCCTCTCCAATGCCTCGGCACTCGCGCTCCGTTCGCCGAAGCTGCCGCATGCGCTGCCGAAGCCCCTCACCGTCCGGGGCGCGGATGCCATGCTCGCGGAGGCGGAACTTGCGCCGGGGGAAGCCTGGAAGGGCGCGCGCGATCTTGCCGTGCTGACACTGCTCTATGGCTGCGGGCTTCGCGTGTCCGAGGCGCTTTCGCTCGACCGGGGAGAGGCGCCGCTGAGAGACGTGCTGCGCATCACCGGCAAGGGCAACAAGGAGCGCATCGTGCCTGTGCTGCCCGCCGCGCGCGAGGCGGTCGAAAATTATCTGAGGCTCTGCCCCTTCGGTCTTGCGAAGGACGACCCTCTCTTCGTCGGCGGGCGCGGCAAGCGGCTCAACCAGCGGCAGGTCCGCGAAATGATGATCAATCTCCGCCGCCGCCTCGGCCTGCCGGAATCGGCGACACCTCATGCGCTGCGGCACAGCTTCGCGACGCATCTTCTCGCCGGCGGCGGCGATTTGCGCTCCATTCAGGAGCTGCTCGGCCATTCGAGCCTCTCGACCACGCAGATGTATACGGAAGTCGATGCGGCGCGGCTTCTCGAGGTCTATGACAAGGCGCAGCGGAGAAAATGACCATGCAAGGCGCCGTTATCGCTGTGAGCGTCAGCCCCACGCATACGATGTTGAAGGAAAACAAGCGCAGCATAACGCTGCTCGAGGGTCTCGGCGTCGAGCGCGACGCGCATATGGGCACGACCGTGAAGCATCGCTCGCGCGTTGCGCGCGATCCATCGCAACCCAATCTGCGGCAGGTTCACCTGATCCATGCCGAACTGCTGGACGAACTCGAGGAAAAAAGCTTCACCATTGCGCCGGGCCGCATGGGCGAGAATATCACCACGCGCGGCATCGCCCTTCTCGACCTGCCCACGGGTACGAGGCTGCATATCGGAAACAGCGCAATCGTCGAAGTAACGGGACTGCGCAATCCCTGCGCCCAGCTCGACGGCATAAAGCCCGGGCTGATGCAGGCTGTGCTCGGCCGCGATGCGGAGGGAAACCTCATCCGCAAGGCGGGCGTCATGGGCATTGTGCTGCAAGGCGGCGAAGTGAAGCCGGAGGACGGCATCCGCGCCGTCCTGCCGCCGGAACCTCATGTCGCCCTGAAGCCGGTCTGATACCGGCCGATCACATGTGGATGGGAACGCCCGTGACCGACAGCGCGGCTTCCTTCACCGCTTCCGACATGGTCGGATGCGCGATGCACATGCGCGCGATGTCTTCCGAACTTGAAGAGAATTCCATCGCGACGACGGCCTGCGCGATCATTTCGCCGGCGCCGACGCCGATGATGTGAACGCCGAGAATGCGGTCGGTCTTCTTGTCCGCGAGAATCTTCACGAAGCCGTCCGTCGTCTTGTTCGCCTTGGCCCGGCCATTCGCCGTGAAGGGGAACTTGCCGGCATTGTAGTCGATGCCCGCTTCCTTCAGTTGCTCTTCCGTCTTGCCGACCGAGGCGACCTCCGGCGAGGTATAGACCACGCCCGGAATGACGTCGTAATTAACCGCGCCATAATGCCCGGCAAGGCGCTCGGCAAGCGCCACGCCCTCTTCCATCGCCTTGTGTGCGAGCATGGGCCCCGCGATCACATCGCCGATCGCATAGATACCGTCGACATTGGTCTTGAACGACGCATCAACCTCGACCCGGCCGCGCTTGTCGGTCTTCACGCCAACCTTGTCGAGACCGAGACCGCCGGTATAGGCGACGCGGCCGATCGAAACGAGAACCACATCGGCATCGAGCACTTCCGGCGCGCCGCCCTTTGCCGGTTCGACGCTGACCTTGAGGCCCGATTTCTGCTTCTCGACCTTGGTCACTTTCGCGCCGAGCTTGAAGGAGAAACCCTGCTTCTTCAGGATGCGCGTGAAATTCTTGACGACCTCGCCATCCATGCCCGGCAGGATATTGTCGAGATATTCGACCACCGTCACTTCCGCGCCGAGGCGGCCCCAGACGGAACCGAGCTCGAGGCCGATCACGCCGCCGCCGATGACGAGAAGCTTGCCCGGCACCTTGTCGAGTTCGAGCGCGCCGGTGGAGGAAACCACCGTCTTCTCGTCGATCTCGACTCCCGGCAGCGTCGCCACATCGGAACCGGTCGCGATGACGATGTTTTTCGCCTCCAGCCCGCGGTCCCCGACCTTCACCTTGCCGGGCGCGGCAATGCTGCCCTCGCCCTTCACCCATTCGATCTTGTTCTTCTTGAAGAGGAACTCGATGCCCTTGGTGTTGCCGTCGATCGCCTCGTCCTTGAAGGCGAGCATCTTCCCGAGATTGAGCTTCGGCTTCGCGACCTCGATGCCCATGCCCTCGAAGCTCTCGCTCGCCTCGTGGAAGAGTTCGGAGGCATGAAGCAGCGCCTTGGAGGGAATGCAGCCGACATTGAGGCAGGTGCCGCCGAGCCGGTCGCGCTTTTCGACAACCGCAACCTTGAGGCCGAGCTGCGCCGCCTTGATCGCGCATTCATAGCCGCCGGGGCCTGCGCCGATCACCACAAGGTCGAATGAGTCAGCCATGATGCAGCCCTCTCGGTTGTCGCTTGTTTCTCTATACCGTCATGGCCCGGCCCACCTTCAATTTTACTGGCGGGCCATCACGTCTTCGCGGCATCAAGAAGGAAAGACGTGGATGACCCGCATGAAGCGGGTCATGACGGTTGGGGAGAAAATTCTCTCCCTCGCCAAAGCCTTAAAGGTCGAGCAGCAGGCGCTGCGGGTCTTCCAGTACTTCCTTCACGCGAACAAGGAAGGTCACGGCCTCCTTGCCATCCACGATCCGGTGATCGTAGGACAGCGCCAGATACATCATCGGGCGGATCTCGATCTTGCCGCCGATGACCATCGGCCGCTCCTGAATCTTGTGCATGCCGAGAATGCCTGACTGCGGCGCATTCAGGATGGGCGTCGACATGAGCGAACCGTAGACGCCGCCATTGGAAATCGTGAAGGTGCCGCCCTGCAGTTCTTCCAGCTTCAAGGCGCCGTCGCGCGCGCGGCGGCCGAAATCGTTGATCGTCTTTTCGATACCGGCAAGCGAAAGCTCCTGCGCATCGCGCACGACCGGCACGACAAGGCCGCGATCCGTGCCGACAGCGACGCCGATATTGTAGTAATTCTTGTAGACGAGTTCCTCGCCATCGATCTCGGCATTGACCGCCGGGATTTCCTGCAGCGCATGGATGCAGGCCTTCACGAAGAAGCCCATGAAGCCGACGCGCACGCCGTGCTTCTTCTCGAAGAGGTCCTTGTACTGGTTGCGCAGCGCCATGACATTCGTCATGTCCACCTCGTTGAAGGTGGTGAGCATGGCAGCGGTGTTCTGCGCTTCCTTGAGACGCGTCGCGATGGTCTTGCGGAGCCGCGTCATCTTCACGCGTTCCTCGCGGGCCGAACGGTCGGCGGGTGCCGGCGCCTTGACCTGCACCGGCGCGGAAGACTTCGAGGCTGCGGCTTCCTCGGCGTCTGCCTTGGTCACACGGCCGCCCTTGCCGGTGCCCTCGACTTTCGACACATCGAGATCGTTCTCGGCCGCGACGCGGCGCACGGCGGGAGATGGCTCGGCATCGGCGGGCTTCGACGGCGCTGCCGCTTCAACCTTTTTCGGCTCGGGCTTTGCTTCCGCCTTTTTCGGCTCTTCCTTCTTTGGGGCAGGCGCCGCGCCCTTGCCCTCGCCGATCTGACCGAGCAGCGCGCCGACTTCCACCGTCTCGCCGTCCTTCGCGACGATCTCGGAGAGAACGCCGGCGGACGGCGCCGGCACTTCCACCGTCACCTTGTCGGTTTCGAGCTCGACAAGCGGCTCATCCGCGGCGACGGCATCGCCCGGCTTCTTGAACCATTTGGCGACGGTCGCCTCGGTCACCGACTCGCCAAGCGTGGGCACACGAATTTCCGTTGCCATCTCGTCTTCCGCCTTTCCGCTCTTCCGTCTCCGCCGCTCAATCGACCTTGAGCGCTTCGGAGAGAAGCTGGTTGAGTTCCTGATTGTGCTTGCTCATGAGGCCCGTGGCCGTGGCCGCGGAAGCCGGACGTCCCACATAGGACGCACGCCGGTAGCGCGAGCCGATATGATCGAGCACCCATTCGATATTAGGCTCCATGAAGAACCAGGCGCCCATATTCTTCGGCTCTTCCTGGCACCACACGAATTCTGCATTCGGGAAACGCGCAAGCTCGGTCATCAGCGACTTCGCCGGGAACGGATAGAGCTGTTCCACGCGCATGAGATAGATGTCGTTGATGCCGCGCTTCTCGCGCTCTTCATAGAGATCGTAATAGACCTTGCCCGAACATAGCACGACGCGCTTGATCTCCTTGTCGCCGGCAAGCTTGATCTGCTGATCGGGCAGCTGTTCCGCATCGTCCCAGAGCACCCGGTGGAAGGACGAACCCGGTCCGAACTCCGACAGGTTCGACACGCAACGCTTGTGACGCAGCAGCGATTTCGGCGTCATCAGGATGAGAGGCTTGCGGAACTTGCGGTGCATCTGGCGCCGCAGAATGTGAAAATAGTTCATCGGCGTCGTGCAGTTGGCGACCTGCATATTGTCTTCGGCGCACATCTGCAGGTAGCGTTCGAGGCGGGCGGAGGAATGCTCCGGCCCCTGGCCTTCATAGCCATGCGGCAGCAGCATCACGAGGCCCGACATGCGCAGCCACTTGCGCTCGCCCGACGAAATGAACTGGTCGATCACGACCTGCGCGCCATTGGCGAAGTCGCCGAACTGCGCTTCCCAGAGCGTGAGCGCGTTGGGCTCGGCGAGGCTGTAACCATATTCGAAGCCGAGCACGGCGGCTTCCGAAAGCATCGAGTTGATGACTTCGTATTCGGCCTGATTGTCGGAGATATGGTTGAAGGGAACGTATTTCTCTTCGGTCTTCTGGTCATTCAGCACCGAGTGGCGCTGCACGAACGTGCCGCGCTCGGAATCCTGGCCCGAGAGACGCACCTTGATGCCCTCATCGAGCAGCGAGCTGAAGGCAAGCGCCTCCGCCGTCGACCAGTCGATACCCTCGCCGCTCTCGATTGCCTTGCGCCTGTTCTCGATGAAGCGCATCACCGTCTTGTGCACGGTGAAGTCTTCCGGGATGGTCGTGATCTTGCGGCCGATTTCCTTGAGCTTGGAAATCTCGACAGCCGTTTCGCCGCGCCGCGCTTCGCCCTCGGCCTTGCCCAGACCGGACCAGCGCCCGTCGAGCCAGTCCGCCTTGTTGGGACGGAAAGTCGAAACGGCGTCGAAATCTTCTTCGAGTTGCGCCCGGAACGCCGCGAGACGTGCGTCCACTTCCTCGGCACTCATCAGGCCTTCATCGACGAGGCGCTTCGAATAAATCTGCAGCGTCGTCGGATGATCCTTGATCTTCTCGTACATGAGCGGCTGCGTCATGCTCGGATCGTCGCCTTCGTTGTGGCCGAAGCGGCGATAGCAAAACATGTCGATGACGACGGGCCGGTTGAAGCGCTGGCGGAATTCGGTCGCGATCTTCGCGGCATGGACGACGGCTTCCGGGTCGTCGCCATTCACATGGAAGATCGGCGCCTGCACCATCTTCGCCACATCGGACGGATAGGGCGAGGAACGGCTGTTGATCGGGCTCGTGGTGAAGCCGATCTGGTTGTTGACGATGAAATGGATCGAGCCGCCGGTGCGGTGGCCCTTGAGGTCGGAAAGGCCGAGACATTCGGCAACGATGCCCTGGCCCGCAAAGGCCGCATCGCCGTGAATGAGGAGCGGGATCACCGTGCCGCGCTGGCGGTCGTGATGCTGGTCCTGCTTCGCGCGCGCCTTGCCGAGCACGACGGGATCGACGATTTCGAGATGCGATGGGTTGGCGGTGAGCGACAGATGCACCTTGTTGCCGTCGAATTCGCGATCCGACGATGCGCCGAGGTGATATTTCACGTCGCCCGAACCATCCACGTCTTCCGGCGTGGACGAACCGCCCTTGAACTCGTGGAACACGGCGCGGAACGGCTTCGACATCACGTTGGTCAGCACGTTGAGGCGACCGCGATGGGCCATGCCGAGCACGATTTCCTTCACGCCGAGCGCACCGCCGCGCTTGATGATTTGCTCGAGCGCCGGGATGATCGCTTCCGCGCCGTCGAGGCCGAAGCGCTTGGTGCCGACATATTTGACGCCGCAGAACTTCTCGAAGCCCTCCGCCGCGATCAGCTTGTCGAGGATCGCCGAGCGGCCCATGTCGGTGAAGGCGATTTCCTTGTCCGGCCCTTCGATACGTTCCTGAATCCAGGCTTTCTCTTCCGGGTCGCCGATATGCATGAATTCGACGGCAAGCGTACCGCAATAGGTGCGCCGCAGAATGTCGAGCATCTCGCGAACCGTCGCCGTTTCGAGCCCGAGCACATGGTCGATGAAGATCGGCCGGTCGAGATCGTCGGGACCGAAGCCATAGCTTTCCGGCTGCAGCTCGGGGTGCTGCGATTTCGGGCGAAGCTGAAGCGGATCGATATCGGCATCGAGATGGCCGCGGATGCGATAGGCGCGGATCATCATCAGGGCACGGACGGAATCGAGCGTCGCCGAGCGGATTTCCTCCTGGCTGGCGCCGGGGCTGCGCTGCTCGATCTTCGCGCGCACCTTCGCCGTGTCGGCGCCGGCCTCGCCCCAGTTCCCGTCGAGCGCGCTTACAAGCTCGCCATTGGCGGCGGGCGGCCAGTCGGCACGCTTCCAGGAGGCGCCCTTCGCCTCTTTCAGCACATCGTCCTTGCGGTCGCCGAGACCCGCGAAAAAGGCCTGCCAGTCCTCGTCCACCGAGTTCGGATCGGTCTGATAGCGCGCATAAAGCTCTTCGACGAAGATCGCATTGGCGCCATAGAGAAAGGACGTCCGCTCGAAGCGGTCGTTCGCACCGTCATTGCTCATCGAAATATGTCCATTGGACTTGGGAGCGGCGGGCGCCGCCTCCGGTATCACCGCATCGTCGGCGAGAAAATCATTGGGCGTCACCTGACCGCCGGTCGCCTTGAAAATGGCGTCCAGCGTCTGCCATTCCGGCCGGCGCTGGCCATTCATGCAGCGCGTAACCGTGGAGACAGACACGCCCAGCTGCTCGGCAAAGGCGCTTGCCGTCAGATTGTTCGATTCGAGCCAGTCGGTGAGTTTCATGGTTAAGGAAGTTGCCATAGAGGCAACGCATCGTCAATGGGATTTGCCTTGAAGGCACATACTGGAACAGCGCCAGCATCGCCCGCAAAACCCTTGGATTTCCTTAACAATATAGGAGAAGCATGACGGATTTACACCGCCTGCAAGCTCCCTGACAGCTTTTTGATGTCAAACGGGGCTCCCGAATGACCGGGAGCCCCGCCGATACTTCAAAAAAGGCAGCCAGGCTTACTTCTTCAGCACCTCGACCAGCGTCGTGCCGAGCGCCGAAGGCGAGGCCGCGACCGTGATGCCAGCCGAGCGCATGGCGTCCATCTTGTCGCCCGCGCCGCCCTTGCCGCCCGCAATGATCGCACCGGCATGGCCCATGCGGCGGCCGGGAGGGGCCGTGACGCCGGCGATGAATCCGACGACCGGCTTCTTCACCTTGGACTGCTTCAGGAATTCCGCCGCGTCCTCTTCGGCCGAGCCGCCGATTTCGCCGATCATGATGATCGAATGCGTGTCGGGATCGCCGAGGAACATTTCGAGGCAGTCGATGAAG
>JAHBYL010000072.1 GCA_019635955.1 Parvibaculum sp. | reverse complement strand
CCGCTTCCGTCCGCTTTACCGTCAGTTCTTCTGGATCTTCGTGCTGGTCTGCCTCGGCCTCGGCTATTGCGGTGGCGCCATGCCCGACGACATCCTGATCCCGGTGGGCGATGGCGGCATGACTGTCACGCATCTCTCGCAGATTCTGACGGCTTACTACTTCCTGCACTTCCTGGTGGTCTTCCCCGTGCTGGGGCTGATCGAGAAACCGGAACCTCTGCCGGAAAGCATCGCTGCTTCGGTGCTGCATGGCACGAGGCAGGAAAAGGCCACGAGCTGAGGGGAGCGGAGAAAGTGAAAATGAAAATGAAAACCTTCTTCCGTGCCGTCTCGCTCGCTGCTGTTGCCGCGGTCGGCCTGTCGCTTCTCGCGGCCGAACCGGCCCGGGCGGCGAGCGACGCCGAAAAGCCGATCGACATGCAGTGGTCGTTCGAAGGCCTCTTCGGCACCTATGATCGCGATGCGCTGCGCCGCGGTTACAAGGTCTACAAGGAAGTCTGCGCCGTCTGCCACGCGATGGAATATGTCCGCTATCGCAATCTGGCGGAGCCGGGCGGTCCGGAATTCACCGAAGGCCAGGTCAAGGCGCTCGCCGCCGAGATCACGGTGATCGACGGTCCGAATTCGGATGGCGAAATGTACGAGCGTCCGGGCGAGGCGAAGGATCGTTTCCCGAAGCCCTATCCGAACCGCGAGGCTTCCGCCGCCGCGCTCGGTGCCTATGCGCCCGACCTCTCGCTGATGAACAAGGCGCGCCTCGGCGGTGCCGACTACGTCTACTCGATCCTCGTCGGCTACGAGGAGGCGCCGGAAGGCTTCAACGTCAGCACCGGCTCCTACAACAAGTACTTCCCGGGCCACCTCATCGCCATGCCGAACCCGCTCTCGGACGGCCAGGTCGATTATGAGGACGGCACGCCGAATACGGTCGAGCAGATGGCGAAGGACGTCACCCACTTCATGCAGTGGGCCGCCGAGCCGAAGCTCGAGCAGCGCCACCGCATGGGCTTCCAGGTGCTGATCTATCTGATCGCGCTCACCGGCATCCTCTATTTCGCCATGCGCAAGGTCTGGGCCGACGCCCACTGATCGCGCTTCGCGAATGTGACAATGAAAGGGCCTCTTCGGAGGCCCTTTTTTATGGCGCCGCTGCCGCGTTTTGTTATACCGGACGGGTTCTGCGCCCTTTCTTCGCGTCATTGCGAGGAGGCGAAGCCGACGAAGCAATCCAGGGGCGGCGCGCTCCGTGCCGGCCGCTCCTGGATTGCTTCGGCTTTCAGCCTCGCAATGACGGCATTTCAGTTCGTGAGGAGACCACCTTGGCAAAAACCGTTCTCGGCGTCATCGGCGGCAGCGGCGTCTACGAGTTTCCCGGTCTCCGCAACGACCGCTGGGAACATGTGGCAAGCCCCTGGGGCGAGCCCTCCGACGCGCTCCACTTCGGCGAACTGCCGCTCGGCGACGGCCGCAGCGTCGAGATGGTCTTCCTGCCGCGCCATGGCCGCGGCCATCCCCATTCGCCCTCCAGCATCAACTACCGCGCCAATATCGACGCGATGAAGCGCGCCGGCGTCACCGACATCATTTCCGTCTCCGCCGTCGGCTCGCTGAAGGAAGAGCTGCCGCCCGGCACCTTCGTCATTATCGACCAGTTCATCGACCGCAGCTTCGCGCGCGAAAAAAGCTTCTTCGGCGAGGGCTTCGTCGCCCATGTCTCGATGGCGCATCCCGTCTGCGGCCGCCTCGGCGATCATATCGAGGCCGCCTGCAAGAAGAACAATATCCGCCACCAGCGCGGCGGCACCTATCTCGTCATGGAAGGCCCGCAATTCTCGACCCTCGCAGAAAGCAATCTCTATCGCTCCTGGGGCTGCTCCGTCATCGGCATGACCAACATGCCGGAAGCGAAACTCGCCCGCGAGGCGGAGATCTGCTACGCGACGGTCGCGATGGTCACGGACTACGATTGCTGGCACCCGGGCCACGCCCATGTGGAAGTCGCCGATGTCGTCCGCGTGCTTGAGGAAAATGCCGGTCACGCCCGCGCGCTGATCCGCTCTGTCGCCGAAAGCTTCGGGCCGGAGCGCACTCCCTCGCCCGAAGGCCATGACCGCGTCCTCGACAACGCCCTCATCACTGCGCCCGCAAAGCGCGACCCCGAACTAGTGAAGAAACTCGACGCCATCGCCGCCCGCGTGCTGCACACTGGTTGAAGGGACGACCGATTTGCCCGATTCCATACCAAAACAAACAGTGTCATCCCGGCGAAAGCCGGGATCCATCTGACGGACGGCAAATACCGCGATGCCCATGGACCCCGGCTCCTGTCCCGGCGAAAGCCGGGATCAGCCGGGGTGACACCGAGATTTGACAAGGCCGCAAAACGCTTCCCTCGGGGAAACGAAGAGCAGAACCGGAAACGACGAAAATGAACATCAAGACCTTCATCCGCACCATCCCGGATTACCCGAAAGCCGGCATCCAGTTCCGCGACATCACCACGCTGCTGTCCGACCCCGAGGGCTTTCGCGGCGCGGTCGATGCGCTGGTGGCGCTGCACAGCAAGGGCACGTTCGACGCCGTGGCCGGCATCGAGGCGCGCGGCTTCATCCTGGGCGGCGCGGTCGCGCATCAGCTCGGCCTCGGCTTCATTCCCGTGCGCAAGAAGGGCAAGCTCCCCTGGAAAACGATCGGCCAGGACTACGATCTCGAATACGGCACCGACACGGTCGAAATCCACGCCGATGCCGTCGCACAGAATGCCCGCATCCTGCTGATCGACGATCTGATCGCGACCGGCGGCACGGCGGAAGCGGCCGTCAAGCTCTTCACCCGCGCGGGCGGTACCGTCGCCGCGGCGAGCTTCGTCATCGAACTGCCGGAACTCGGCGGCCGCCAGCGCCTCGAGGCGCTAGACATCGAAGTGCTCTCGCTCTGCGCCTTTGAAGGGCACTGACCGTCCCCCGGAAAGGACGAGACCATGAAGATCGACGGCATCCACTACCGCACCATCTGGGTCGCCGATGACGGCTGGTCCGTCGAGATCATCGACCAGACGCGCCTGCCGCATCAATTCACCATCGCCCGTCTCGAAACGGCGGATGACGCCGCCCGCGCCATCAAGGACATGCTGGTGCGCGGCGCGCCGCTGATCGGCGCCACCGCGGCATACGGCCTCTGCCTCGCGCTCCGCAAGGATGCGTCGGACGAAACCCTCGCCCGCACCTATGACATGCTGCTCGCCACGCGCCCGACAGCCGTAAACCTCAAATGGTCGCTCGATGCGATGCGCGATGCACTCGCGCCGCTTGCCGGCGCGGCCCGTATCGAGGCCGCCTATGCCACCGCCGCGCGCCTCTGCGACGAGGATGTCGAGATCTGCCGCCTGATCGGCGAGAACGGGCTGCGCATCATTCGCGGCCTGTCGGAAGCGAAGCAGGGCAGGGCCGTCAATATTCTCACCCATTGCAACGCCGGCTGGCTCGCCTGCGTCGATTGGGGCACGGCGCTCGCGCCGATCTACATGGCGCATGATGCGGGGATCGCCGTCCATGTCTGGGTGGACGAGACGCGGCCGCGCAATCAGGGCGCATCGCTCACCGCCTTCGAGCTCGGCCGCCACGGCGTGCCGCATACCATCGTGCCCGACAATGCAGGCGGCCACCTGATGCAGCACGGGCTTGTCGACATGTGCATCACCGGCACCGACCGCACCACGGCGACGGGCGATGTCGCAAACAAGATCGGCACCTACCTCAAGGCGCTCGCGGCGGATGCGAATGGCGTCCCCTTCTATGTCGCGCTGCCGCACACCACCATCGACTGGTCGCTCTCGGATGGCGTCCGCGAAATCGAGATCGAGCAGCGAAGCCCCCGCGAGGTCACGCATATGACGGGACGGACGGAAGAGGGCGAAATCGTCACCGTCGAAATCTCCGCTCCCGGCAGCCCCGCCGCGAATTACGGCTTCGACGTCACGCCCGCGCGTTATGTCACCGGCCTCATCACAGAGCGCGGCGTTGCGCCCGCCAGCCGCGAAGGCCTCCTCTCGCTCTACCCGGAGCGCCGCGATGGCGGAAGAATCTAGCGCCCTCCGCGCCCGCGTCATCGCCGCCGCGCGCGATCTCGCGGCGACGGGCCTCTCGCCGCAAATGTCCGGCAATGTCTCCGCGCGGCAGGGCGAGCGCATATTGATCACGCCATCGGGCATCGCCTACACCGCGCTTTCGCCGGACGACATTTCCGAAATCGCGATGGATGGTGAAGTGCTCGCCGGTCCCCACGCGCCATCCTCCGAATGGCAGATGCATGCCGCGATCTATGAGGCTTTTCCCGAAGCGGGCGGCATCGTCCACGCCCATTCCGGTTTCGCGACCGTGCTTGCCGTGATGAAACGCGAAATCCCGCCCTTTCACTACATGGTGGCGGTGGCCGGCGGCCGAAACATCCGCGTCGCGGACTACGCCACCTTCGGCACGGCGGAGCTCTCGCAAAATGCCGTCGCCGCGCTTCGGGGCCGCCGCGCCTGCCTCCTCGCCCATCACGGCCAGATCGCCTTCGGTGAAACCATCGAAGCCGCCCTCCACCTCGCCCACGAAGTCGAAACGCTGTCCGCCCAATATTGGCGCGCCCTCCAGATCGGCGAGCCCGAGCTTCTCTCGGATGACGAGATGGCGCTGAATGTCGAGAAGTTCAGAACATATGGGCGGAAGGGGTAGGGCGAAGCCGACTCCAAAGCAAATTGTCATCCCGGCACTTGTTGCCGGGACCCAATCCACGTTTCAACTGGCGGCGACGCCAATGGGTCCCGGGAATAAATCCAGGGATGACACCTGTGGGTGGCGCGAAAGCCTACTTCCCCAGCGCCTTCCTTATCGCCTTCTCGACCTTCGCCGAGCCCGGCGCCGTCGTGCTGGCGAACCAGTCGATCAGCTTCCCGTCGCGCCCGATCACATATTTGTAGAAGTTCCAGCGCGGCTTCGACAGAAACCCGCCCTCGGTACCCAGCCATTTGAACAGCGGATGCGCGTCGGCGCCCGTCACATGCACCTTTTCGGCGAGCGGAAAATCGACACCGAAATTGATCTCGCAGAACTGCTCGATTTCCTCGGCATTGCCCGGCTCCTGACCCGCGAAATCGTTGGACGGCACGCCGATCACGAGCAGCCCCTCATCGCGGTACTTCTGCCAGATCGCTTCCAGCTCCTTGTATTGCGGCGTGAACCCGCATTTCGACGCCGTATTGACCACCAGCACCGGCCGGCCCTTGTAGTCGCTGAGCGGCAACGGCTGCCCCCGAAGCGTCTTCAGCTCGAAATCGTAGATCGTCTTCTGCTTGTCGCTCATGGCGGCGGGTCCCCGAAAGGTTGCGATGATATTATGAATAGCAGGCAATTAGATTGTGTACAATAGAAAATGATTGGTCGTACAAAGCAAAGCGGACAGGGCAGGGAATCCGTTTGTGGCCCACCCTCCCCCTGCGGGAGGGTCAAAATTCACGTAGTGAATTTTGGGGAGGGGTAAGCGAGGGAGCAATGAGGCGCCAAGTGTCGCGAGCGGAGCCCCCCTCCCCAAACCGCCTGCAGCGGTTTGACCCTCCCTCAAGGGGAGGGTGGTCCAGATGGAGAAGGCGGAGCAAGAGGCCGCCTAACCCTCCATCTCAGCCCTTAGCTTCTGCAGCTTCTTCCTGAGCGCCATGAGTTCCATCACCGGCACGCCCGACGAAGCCGCAAGCTTCTTCGGGATCGCCGCCGCCTGCCGCTTCAGTGCGCGCCCAGCTTGCGTGAGCCGCACCAGCACCTGCCGCTCGTCTTCCGCATTCCGCTCCCGCGCGATCAGCCCCGCCTTTTCGAGCCGCTTCAGAAGCGGCGTCAGCGTGCCGGAATCGAGATAGAGCCGCCCCCCGAGCGCGCTCACCGTCACCCCGTCTTCCTCCCAGAGCGCCAGCATCGCGAGATATTGTGGATAGGTCAGCCCGATCTCGTCCAGCATCGGCTTGTAGAGCTTCGTCATCAGAAGCGACGACGAATAAAGCGCGAAACAGAGCTGATTATCGAGAGAAAGCGGATCGTCCTGGCTTTTCATGGGCATGTCCTTTTGCCCCACCATATGAGCGCAATTCCCTATGACGCAATGGAATTGTGCACGCGCCGCGCCCCCTCACCCTTCCGCGGGCTGACGCCCGCTCCCTCCCTCTCCCCTGAGGGAGAGGGAAAGAAGGATCGCATAATCTCCCTCTCCCCTTGGGGAGAGGGGTGAGAGGACAATGAAAAGTCCAACGGACTTTTCGTCCTCGAACGCCCGCCGAAGGCGGGAAGGGTGAGGGGGCGCGGCGGAAGATATGTGTGAAGGCCCCTCACACCCCGTCGAACAATTCCAGCGTCCGCTTCAGCGCCAGTTCCGCGGCCGTCTTGTCGTAATTGTTGCGCCGGTCGGAGTTGAAGCCGTGGTCGGCGTCATAGACATAGACCTTCACCTCCGGGTGCGCCGCCTCGATCGCGCGCACATCCTCCATCGGAATGCCGTGGTCCTTCTCGCCGAAATGGCAGATGGTCGGGCATTTCGGGCTCTCGTCGATGAACTGCTTGATCGCGCCGCCATAATAGCACGACGCCGCGTCGAGCCCCTTTGCGCGGCACGCCGCCACCCAGCTCACCGAGCCGCCATAGCAATAGCCGGTGATGAACACCTTGCCATTGCCGTCCGCGCGCAACCGGTCGATGCACATCTGCGCATCGAGCACCGTGTTCTCGTAAGTATTCGCCGCGCGCAGCTCCAGCGAGCGCTGGATGTCTTCCTGGCTGTATGTCGCCTGAAAATCCTTCACCTGCCGGTCGTAAAGCTGCGGCGACAACACGTCATAGCCCCGCGCCGCATAGCCGTCGCAGAGATCCTTGATATGCGCGGTCACGCCGAAAATTTCCATGATCAGAACGAGCCCGCCTTTGCGCGCGCCCTCCGCCTTCACGTGATAGCAGAGGATCTCCGCGCCATCGCCGCTCGTCAGCGTCACCATCCTGCCCTTATGTGCCATCCTCTCCTCCCTTTTATGTGCCTCGCGGTGTGCGCCGCTGCACCAGTCCTTGCCCGATGAAACTCAGCACCGTCTCGCCGCGCTGGTTCACGCCCGTGTTGCGGCTTCTCACAATGCCCCATTCGGGTCGCGTTTTCATGTCGATCTTCTCGATCACCTCGGACGAATAGCTGATCGTGTCGCCGGGGCGCACGGGCACCGGCCATTTCATGTCGAGAAAGCCGGGCGAGGGCCCGCCCGCCGGCGGCTGCCGCCCATCCGCATCCGGCGGCTCCTGCGCGCCCTGCCGCGTGGCGATCATCAGCTTCATCCATGTCGCCGATGTATGCCAGCCGCTGGCGGTCAGCCCGCCAAAGGGCCCCGCCTTCGCCGCTTCCTCATCCACATGGAAATATTGCGGATCGTATTTCCGCGCATAGGCGATGATCTCTTCCGCCGTGAATGTGTGGCTGCCCAGCGCCAGCCTGCTGCCGGTCTTTATGTCCTCGAACCAGGGCATGTAAGCATTTTCCGATCAAGTGGTTGCCGGTTGATCGCAGAAAATGCGACCACTAAAAAGTCTAAGCCTCCTCGACAACGGCGCCCGGATGCCGCCGCCCATACATCGCCCAGCCTTCCGAGGAAACCGCCACCTCGCCCTTCTGGTTCACAAGTTCGAGGCGAAACCGCGTCAGCCCCATTTTCGGCCGGCTCTTCGATGCCCGCCGCTCGAGGCAGGTGCGGCGGAGCCGGATCGTATCCCCCGCATAGACCGGCTTCTTCCACCGCACCTCGTCCACGCCCGGCGCGCCCATCGACGCACTCTCCAGCACATAGGCATCGCACATCATCCGCATCATCATCGCGCAGCTGTGCCAGCCGCTCGCGCAAAGCCCGCCGAGAATGGATTGCCGCCCCGCCTCCTCGTCGAGATGAAAAGGCTGCGGGTCGAACTCGCTCGCGAACTCGACGATCTCGTCCTTGCTGACGGTTTTCTCCCCGAATTCCGCCACTTCGCCCGGGCGGAAATCCTCCCAGTAATATTTCACCTGCCGCATGTCGCCTGTCCGCAAATTGCTCTGCGCAGGAGCTTCCCCGTTTGCGTCTTGCCGCGCAAGTCCGCCGTTTTTTGCGGCCCTCGACAACTCCCGTGAAAAAAATCTGCCTCCGGCGAGATTTCCCCTCTTGTCAGCGTCACGCTGCTTTCCTACTTCCCGGTTATCTCCAGAATTGTGTGGAAAAATATGACGACGGCAGAAAAACCGGCGAAGGGCACAGCCATGTCCGCTCCGCCAGAAGATGCCGAGGCGCTGGCCGCCCGGCTCACGAAACTCATCGCCCGCGAAATCGCCGATCTCGAGCGCCAGCGCGAGACGGCGCGCGACGAATCCGAAGGCGAGAAGCAGGCGCGGCGTATCGCAACGCTCGCCCGCTCCATCGATCAGCTCCATGAAACGGAACAGGCGGCAAGGCGCGCAAAAATAGATGAACATGCAACGGACAGCGACAGAAGCAGGGCAGAAGACGAGGCTCTCCGCGCCTCGCTTGCAGGCCGCATCGCTCGCCTCGCTGCCGCCATGGCTGAGACAGAGCTTTCTCGTCTCGCTGACGCCGAGGGAGGTGGCGCTTCTCGCGCATGACTGGCGCTTCTGGGCGCGCGACGATCAGTTGCCGCCGGAAGGCGACTGGACCACATGGCTCGTGCTCGGCGGCCGCGGCGCAGGGAAAACGCGCGCCGGCGCCGAATGGGTGCAGGCCGAAGTCATGGCGGGCCGCGCTGGCCGCATCGCGCTGATCGGCGAAACATTTGCGGATGCCCGCGAGGTGATGATCGACGGCCCCTCGGGTCTGCGCGCCGTTGCCCGCGAGCAAAGCCCGAAATACGAGGTCACGCGCAAGCGCCTCCTCTGGCCGAATGGCGCAGTGGCGCATGTCTTTTCCGCGGGCGAGCCCGACAGTCTGCGCGGACCGCAATTCGATGCCGCCTGGGGCGATGAACTCGCGAAATGGCGTTATGCGGAAGCCGCCTGGGACATGCTGCAATTCGGCCTGCGTCTGGGCGCCCATCCCCGTCAGGTGATGACGACCACGCCGCGCCCCGTGCCGATCCTGAAGCGGTTGATCGCGGACCGCACGACGGCCGTCACCCGCGCCTCGACCCATGCAAACCGCGCCCATCTGGCCGACGGTTTCTTCCGCAGCGTCATCGCGCGCTATGAAGGCACGCGCCTCGGCCGGCAGGAGCTCGATGCCGAGCTGATCGACGACAATCCGGATGCGCTCTGGAACCGCGAATTGATCGAACAGGGCCGCATCGCGAAGGCCGCCGCGCTCATCCGCGTCGTCGTCGGCGTCGACCCGCCCGTTACCGGCGGCGAAAAGTCCGACGAATGCGGCATCGTCTGCGCGGGCCTCGCATCGGACGGCCATGTCTATGTGCTGGACGACCGCTCCATGGGCCGCCTCTCGCCGCTCGCCTGGGCAAAGCGCGTCGCCGGCTGCTACCGCGCCCATGAGGCGGACAGGATCGTCGCCGAGGCGAACCAGGGCGGCGAAATGGTCGAAAGCGTCATGCGTCAGGAAATGCCTTTGGCGCCCATCCGTCTCGTCCGCGCGACGCGCGGTAAGGTCGCCCGCGCCGAACCCGTCGCCGCGCTGTATGAACGCGGCCTCGTCCATCACGTCGGCAGCTTCGCGAAACTGGAGGATCAGATGTGCGACTGGACACCGGGCATGAAAAGCCCCGACCGCCTCGACGCCCTCGTCTGGGCGCTCACGGAACTGATGCTCACCGGCGAGGCAGGGGAGCCGAAGGTGCGGGGGCTTTAGAGAACGAAAGATAAAACATCATCGTCATTGCGAGCGAAGCGAAGCAATCCAGGGGCGACCAATTCCGGGTCCGCCGCCCCTGGATTACTTCGTCGGCCTGCCGGCCTTCTCGCAATGACGGCTTTTGTTTGAATCCTCACCCACATCCACAGGTGTCATCCCGGCGAAAGCCGGCACCCGAGCATCCAATTTTCTTCCCACCCTCCCCCTGAGGGAGGGTCAAACGGGCGCAGCCCGTTTGGGGAGGGGGACTCCGCCCTCGGCATGTTGTGCGTACCGGATTTGCCGCTGACCCCTCCCCGAAATTTGCGGCGCTGACGCTTGCAAATTCCGACCCTCCCTCAAGGGGAGGGTGGCCAAGACACAAAGACAGAGAAACAGGAACCACCAAAATGCAAAACCCCTTCACCACGCTCGCCCGCGCGATGCGCAGCCGCGCGCCCGCCGCAAAGGAAAGCCGCGTCGCGCCCATGATCGCGCTCCACATGCAGGGCCGCCCCGTCTGGACGCCGCGCGACTATGCGGCGCTGGCGGAAGAGGGCTACCGCCGCAACGCCGTCGCCTATCGCTGCGTCCGCATGATCGCCGAAGCCGCCGCAAGCCTCCCCTGGCTCCTCTATGACGGCCCCCGCGAACTGACGGAGCACCCGCTGCTCGCGCTTCTCGAACATCCGAACGGCGCCCAGTCCGGCGCGGATCTTTTCGAAAGCTGCTACAGCTTCCTCGAAGTCGCGGGCAATGCCTATCTCGAACTCGTGGAGGTGGACGGCGCCCCCCGCGAGCTTCATGTGCTGAGGCCCGATCGCATGAAAGCCGTGCCGGGCCGCAATGGCTGGCCCGATTCTTACGAATACTCCGTCAACGGACGGGTAGTCTCGATCTCCGGCGGCGAGCGGAGCGCCGTGCTTCACATGCGCCTCTTCAACCCGGTGGACGATTATTACGGCCAGAGCCCACTCGAAGCCGCCGCCTGCGCCATCGACATCCACAATGCCGCGGGCGGCTGGAACAAGTCGCTCCTCGACAATGCGGCCCGCCCCTCCGGCGCGCTGGTCTACAAGGGCGGCGAGGGTGGGGCGAACCTCTCGGAGGATCAGTTCGAGCGGCTGAAGCGCGAACTCGCCGAGAATTATCAGGGCGCCGCCAATGCCGGCCGCCCGCTGCTTCTCGAAGGCGGGCTCGACTGGAAGAGCATGGGGCTCTCGCCGAAGGACATGGATTTCATCGAGGCGAAGCACGCCGCCGCGCGCGACATCGCGCTCGCCTTCGGCGTGCCGCCCATGCTGCTCGGCATTCCGGGCGACAACACCTATGCGAATATGCGCGAGGCGAACCGGGCCTTCTGGCGCGGCACCGTCCTGCCGCTCGCCGGCCGCACCGCCCGCGCGCTGACGCATTGGCTCGGCCCCCGCTATGACGGCCGCCTCCGCCTCTGGTACGACGCCGATCAGGTGGATGCGCTCTCGGCAGACCGCGACGCCCTCTGGTCCCGCCTCTCCCGCGCGAGCTTCCTCACCGACGAGGAAAAGCGGGAAGCCGCGGGCTATGGCGTCAGCCGCCCTTCGCCTTCGACTTGAAAATATTCTGGATCGCGGCCAGCACGCCGACGAAACCGAAAATCATGAACACGAAGCTGATCCCGCCCGCCCCGCGCATCTGCCAGGACAGGATGAGCAGCATGCCGCCGATCACGAGGCTGAACACGCTATGAGGCGAGAACCCATATCCCCGGACCGCGAAGAGAGTGGGGACGGCCACGCCCTTGGCGCGCGTCTTCTGCTCGGTCCAGACGAGGAGGAGCGGCCCGCAGGCCAGCGCCGCGCCCATGAGAAGGATCAGCCATTCGTCGGAAGTCATATCGGGCCTTTTGTGGAGTTGAGCGGAATGGAAGCGGAAGCATACACGAAAAACGAGGGTGCATGGTCGCTCGACCGCCGCGTACCTCTCGCCGTGATCCTCACCATCGCCATGCAGACCGGCGCCGCCCTCCTCTGGGCCGGCGCCGCCGCTGAGCGCCTCACCGCGCTCGAGGCCCGCACCGAACGCATCGGCGAGCTGGTGGAGCGCACCGCCCGCCTCGAAGAACAAACCAAAGCCGCCAACGCCTCGCTCGCCCGGATCGAGGAAAGGCTGGGGCGGTAGTGCCCCCTGTGCCCCCAAATAGAAGTGTCATCCCGGCGCCTGTCCCGGCGAAAGCCGGGAACAGCCGGGATCAGGTTGTACATGCCCATTTTTCTCTATCTTTCGTCATGGCCCGCTTTATGCGGGCCATCCACGTCTTGGCAACAAAAGAGGAAGAAAGACGTGGATGACCCGGACAAGCCGGGTCATGACGCGTTTTGATGTGAATGAGTAAAGGCGCCCCCCGGGCGCCTTTTTGTTGC
>JAHBYL010000071.1 GCA_019635955.1 Parvibaculum sp. | reverse complement strand
TCATCTCCATCTGTTGATCCGGCCGCCTGACTGCGCCCCGGGAGGAAAGCTTTGCCACAAGGACGCCCGGACGGCGTTTGCGTTCCCGCTTCTCCCGGTAGTGTCCAACCCGGACACCTCCGGACAATGCTGCAAAGCTATAGATTTGAAGGCCGCTGCCTGCAAGTCAAGAAAAGGGCGGCTATCCGGGCTGAAGCGGGCCGCGGGGCGCTCTCATGCGCCATTGTGGCCTCGGCCACACACAGAAGCGCAGGATTCGTGTGATCCGGCTGCCCTCGAGATCGTAGATATGGGTGGGTGACGCCCAGGAAAGCCGCCGCGCTCGCGCCAGAAAGCCCGAGGCACCGCGGGCGCCCGCATCTTCCCAGCAGATATCGGCCATTTCGCCCGCTTCCCTGCGGCCCTGAGGCGTCGTCAGCAGAACAAGCCGGCTGCCCGGATGTTCCGCCCGGATCGCCGCGAGTTCCGCCTTCGCATGAGCAGGGCCGCCCGCGCCGAGCCAGACGGCGATGACGGTGCCGCTCACCCCTCCGCCCCGGCCCGGTTCCGCCCGATGAGCCGCGCATAGATCGAAAGCGTGGCCTCGCACATGGCGGCCACCGAATAATGAAGGCTGGCATTTTCATATCCTGCTGCCCCCATGGCCTTGCGGGCCTCGAGACCCATGGCGATGAACCGGGCCATGGCCTCGCCGAGCGCCACGGCATCGGATGGCGGCACGCGGAAGCCCGTTTTCCCCTCGATCACGGTTTCCTGTTGGCCGCCCGCATCCGACACGATGACGGGCCGCGATGCCGCCTGCGCCTCGACCGCCGTGCGGCCGAATGGTTCCGGCTCGATCGAGGGGGAGAGCACGCAATCGCTGAGCGCATAGGCGGCGGCCATGTCGCTGCAATGGCCGGTGAGCTTCACATGTCTTTCGAGGCCCGCCGCCGCCACGGCGCCTTGCAGTTCCTCTTCATAGGATTTTCGGCCCTGTGCATCGCCTGCGAGCAGGAGTGTGAAATCTGCGAGGCCCCGCTCCTTCAGAAGCCGCGCCGCCTCGATGGACGTGCCCTGCCCCTTCCAGCGCGTGAGGCGCGCGGGATGGAGAAAGACCGGGCCGCCATTTTCTCCGACGCCCCAGCGCGATTTCAGCGCCGCAATGCGCTCCGGCGCGGGCGCCGCAAAACCCGCAATGTCGATGCCGCGCGGCACGGTGAAGATACGCGCTTCTTCCGGCTTGTGGACGGCACGGATATTGGCTGCTGTCCATTGCGAATTCGCGATCACCGCATCGCCCCGCACCATCACCGAATTATAGAACACCTTGAGGCGCGGCTTTTCGTGGACGCGCGAATGATAGGTCGTGACGAAAGGAACCTTCGCGCGGCGCGCCGCGGCAAGCGCGCTCCAGCCGGGCGCGCGCGAACGGGCATGGACGAGATCGACGCCCTCGCGCTCGATGAGCCGCGCAAGCCGCTCGACATTGAGGCCCATGACGACCGGATTCTTCGAATGGACGGCCATCTCGACATGGGAGGCGCCCACCTCGATCAATTCTTCCACCATGCGCCCGCCGCGGCTTGCCACGATGGCGCGGCCGCCCGCCTTCACGATGGCGCGCGCCATATCGACCGTGGTGCGCTCGGCGCCGCCCGTCTCGAGCGCGGGCACGACCTGTAGGATCGTCGGGTGCGGATCGAGTGTCGCGAAGGGGGTGGACAAGCTCGGGAATCCCTGTTGGATGGCGGAAACAAAGGTTGCGAGTGACAATGACCGACACGACCGCGCCCCGCAAGCTTGCCCGCCCGGCCCATGAAGGAAGCGCGGGTGAAGAGCTTGCATTTCTGATCGAGACGCCGGCGAAACCGAAAGGGCCAACTGGCCTCACCTGGCTTGGCGGCTTCAAATCCGACATGACCGGCACCAAGGCGAAAGCCCTTGCCGCCTGGGCGCGCGGCGCGGACCGGCATTTGCTGCGCTTCGATTATTACGCGCATGGGCAATCGTCGGGCGATTTCCGCAAGGCAACCATCGGCCGCTGGCGCGAGGATGCACTGGCGGCGATCGACGCGCTGGCGGAAGGCCCGCAAATTCTCATCGGTTCCAGCATGGGCGGCTGGATGGCGCTGTTGGCGGCGCTCGCGCGGCCCGAACGCGTGAAAGGGCTCGTGCTCATCGCGCCCGCGCCGGACTTCACCGAAGAACTGATGTGGAAAGGCTTTGCCGAAGAAATAAAGGAGACGCTGACGCGCGACGGCATCTATCGCGAGCCGTCGGATTATTCTGACGAGCCTTACGAGATCACGATGAAACTGATCGAGGAAGGCCGGAACCATCTCATCCTCGGCGCGCCCATTCCGCTCACCTGCCCCGTGCGCATCCTGCAAGGCATGAAAGACCCGGACGTGCCGTGGCAACATGCGATGCGTCTCGTCGATGCGCTTCAAAGCGCCGACGTCACCATAAACCTGTCGAAATCAGGCGATCACCGGCTCTCGGCGCCGGACGACATTGCGCGGCTCGTGCGGGTGGTGGAGACGCTGCTTGGCGAGATCGAGGCCTGAGCCTCAATCCACCTGAGGCAGCATGCGGTCGGCCTTCCTGAAATAGGCACGAGCGAAATTCAGCAACTCGCCATTCGTGGGATGGTCGACCGTTTCGATGCCGACGACATGGCCTGCGATCGCGGCGTGCTTCGCCTGCAACCGCTTCAGGAAACCGAATTTCGCATTGGCGGGACCGACGATCAGTATCTCGCCGATACCATCGAGCTTGCCCGCGACCACATCGAAGAAGGCAGCGTCTTCGGATTCGCGCCAGCTTGCCTTGCCGGAGAATTGTGCGTGGCGGCGGGTCGCCGAATGTTTCAGCGTCACCTTGTCGGCATTCAAGCCGTCCGCGTTGAAGTCGAGAATGCGAGCTTCGTGATGATCGATCCAGACGACGCCATGATAGTGATGGGACATGGAAACCTCCCTTTCGTCCGCTCCCATCCTATCCCAAATACCCGGGCCGGCGCTGCGGCAGAATCGCCTGCGTCAGAGCGTCTCGAGAAGGGATTTCAAGCCTTCGCGGTAGGTGGGATAGGAAAGCTTCACACCAAGCTCTTCATGGATGCGGCGGTTCGAGACACGCCGGGACGACATGTAGAAGCTGCGGCCCATGGGCGAAAGCTCGGCCTGTTCGAAGGGTATTTCGGGCGGCGGGGCGCGCCCGAGGAGTTCCGCCGCATAGGCGACGACATCGGGCGCGGGCGCTGGCTCGTCGTCGCAGACATTATAGATTGAGCCGGGGTTCGGCCGCGCAATCGAGGCCTCCAGCACATTCGCTATGTCCTCGACATGGATGCGCGAGAAGATCTGGCCCTGCTTCACGATGCGCTTTGCCGTCCCATCGAGAATGGACTGGAGCTGGTTCCGCCCCGGCCCGTAAATGCCCGCAAGGCGGAAAATATGAAGCGGCAGCCCTGTCTCGGCCGCGAGGGCGAGCCAGTCCGCTTCCGCTCGCGCCCGGCGATCGCTGCGGGACACCGCCGGGTCAATGGCCGTATTCTCGTCCACCCAGCCGCCCTGCCTGTCGCCATAGACGCCGGTGGTGGAGAGATAGCCAGCCCATTCGATGCGGCAGGCGATGTCGCGCAGCTCCATGCCATGCGCTGCGAGCACGGGATCGCCCCTTTCGCCGGGCGGGGCCGAAATCAGGAGATGCGTCGTGCCCGCCAGCGCCGTCCCGGCGTCTTCGAGCGGCGCGCCATCCCCGAAAATGAAGGGCTCAATGCCCGCCTCGCGAAGACGGGAGGCCTTTTCCGCCGTCCGGCAGGTGCCTGCGACGCGGCCGCCTAGCGCGCGGAAACGGGCGGCGAAGACCAGCGCGCTGTAGCCGCAACCGAAACAGAAAAGCCGCTTTCCCGGCGCCATCGTCTCTCCATTCTTTCACTTGCAAGCGGGCCTGCGCTGCAAGAGGCTAGGCGCCATGAAACGCCCTGCCCTGTCTCTTTCACTCGCCGTTCTTCTCATCGCATCCGGGAGCGCCCTTGCGCAAGGCGCCTCGCTCGACGGCGAGCCCGATTACGACGCCTGTCTCGCCCTCGCCGAGAGAGACGCGGCCCAGGCGCTCGACATGGCGCAGACGCTGAAGCTCAAGCAGGGCGAGGCGGCTGCCGGCGGGCTTCACTGCGAGGCGCTGGCGCTGATGCAGCTCAACCGGCCCGGCGAGGCGGGACAGGTGTTCTACGAGCTCGCCGAGCGCCTGACCCGCGCGGACGACGCCATGCGCGCCGAAATTTACGGACAGGCAGGCGATGCCTTCGCCATAGCGGGCAATGACAAGAGCGCCATCCGCGCCTATGACCGTGCGATTGCACGCGAACCGGAAGAAGCTCGCTATTTCGCCGGGCGAGCCCGGGTGAAGGCCATTGCAGGCGATTGGGAAGGCGCGCGCGACGACGCGGCGGAGGCGCTCGCCCTCGACCCCTTCGACATCGAGCCCTTGCTTGTCCGCTCGGCGGCGAACCGCATGCTCGGCTATCCGCGCGCATCGCTAGTCGATGCCAACAATGCCGTCGAGATGCGTCCGCGCGATCTCGATGCGCTGCTGGAGCGCGGTCTTGTGCACCGTGCGCTCGGCGATGGAAAGAGCGCGCGGGCCGACTGGCTTGCCGTCCGGCAGATCGCCGAGGAGACTGGCCGGCAAGACCATGCCGCCGCGATCGCCGCAGAGACCTATCTCAGGAAATAGCGCCACTCCGCGCGTACATCTTCATCTTCTTCGCTTTCGAGCGCACGCGAAGCGCGGGCGCGGAGCGTCGCCTCTTCCCCGAGTTCGCCAAGCGCCCAGATGGCGGCCGCGCGGAGCAGCGGCGAGGCGTCATCGAGAAGCGCCCATGCGGCGGGGCGCAAATCGGCGTCTCCCGAATTGCCGATGGCGATGAGCACATTGCGCAGGAAGCGGTCGCGGCCGATGCGCTTGATGGGCGAGCCCGAGAAAAACGCGCGGAAACCGGCATCGTCGAAACTCGCGAGTTCGGCAAGAAGCGGTGCCTCAAGCTCGGCGCGGGAATGAAACGCTTCCTCGCGCGCTCGGCTTGCAAACTTGTTCCAGGGACAGACGGCAAGACAATCGTCGCAGCCATAGATGCGGTTGCCCATCGGTTTGCGAAATTCCCGCGGGACATGTCCCTTGTGCTCGATGGTGAGATAGGAGATGCAGCGCCGCGCATCGAGTTCGTAAGGCGCGGGGAAAGCCCCTGTCGGACAGATATCGAGGCAGCGGCGGCATTCGCCGCAGCGGTCCTCATGCCGCTTGTCGGCATCGAGCGCCAGCGTTGTGAAGATCGCGCCGAGAAAGAACCATGAGCCGAGTTCGCGCGAGACGAGATTGGTGTGCTTGCCCTGCCAGCCAAGGCCTGCCGCCTCGGCGAACGGTTTTTCCATTACCGGCGCCGTATCGACAAAGACTTTCACTTCCGCACCGCTCGTCTCGGCGAGCCAGCGGGCCACCTGCTTCAGCCGTTTCTTGACGAGGTCGTGATAGTCGCGATTGCGCGCATAGACGGAAATCGCCGCGCGGTCGCGCTGCTCGAGCAAGGCCAGCGGATCGCTGTCCGGCCCGTAGTTCATCGCAAGCATGATGACGGATTTCGCGTCCGGCCAGAGCGTCAACGGATCGGCGCGGCGGGCCGCCGTCTCTTCCATCCAGCCCATCTCACCGTGGCGGCCGAGTGCGAGCCAGTTGCGCAATTTTTCAGGCAGATCCGTCCGCGCATCGGCGCGGGCGATGCCGATATCGTCGAAGCCCGCCTCTTTCGCGCGGGCGACGAGCGCCGCGCGCAATTTCGTTTCTCGGGTCCCGCTCTCAGAAATCGAGATTGGCATAGAGTTTCGGCGGCGGCATGCCGGGCACATGGTCTGCGAGAAGGCCGCGGAAGGACGGACGCGACTTGATCTTCGCATACCAGTCCTTCGCGCCCTGATACTGGCTCCAGGGCACGTCGCCCACATAATCGAGACAGGAAAGATGCGCGGCGGCGGTGAGGTCGGCGAGCGTCAGGTGATCGCCGGCGAGCCAGTTCCGCTCCTCCATCAGGTAGCAGATATAGTCTAGATGGTAGCGCAGATTATGGAGCGCGGCGCGCACCACCACCATGTCCGGCGCGCCGCCGCCCTCGCTCGCGCCGAGAAAGCGACGCGTCACTTTTTCGAAGATGAGACCGTCGGAGACTTCGGCCGTGAATTTCCGGTCGAACCAGTCGACGAGCCGGCGCATCTCGGCGCGTTCGCGCGGATCGGCCGGCATGAGCTTCACCTCCGGCAACGTCTCCTCGAGATATTCGGTAATGGCGACCGCGCCCGAAATCGGCTCGCCCTCGTCTTCCACCAGCACCGGCACTTCGCCGGCCGGGTTCATCATCAGGAACTCGCGGCGGCGCTCCCAGTCGCGCTCTTCCACAAGCTCGAACTCGACATTCTTTTCCGCGAGCGCAAGACGCACCTTGCGGCAGGCAGGAGAGATCGGCAGGTGGTAGAGCTGGCGCATTTTTCTTTTTTCTAGTTGGGGCCTTTGCCGGCGGCGTCGCCCGCCGCAAGCTCCTCGATGATCGGGCAATCCGGCCGCTCGTCGCCATGGCACTTCCGGGTGAGGAGCGCCAAGGTCTCGCGCATGGCCCTGAGACCTGCAATCTTCTCGTCGATCTCGCCGATATGGCCCTCCGCGATCGCCTTCACATCGGCGCTGGAGCGCTCCCGGTCGCGATAAAGCGCTAGGAGATCGCGGCACTGCGCGACGGTGAAGCCGAGGGAGCGCGCCCGCGCGATGAAGCGCAGCGTATGCACATCCTCGTCCGAATAGGCGCGATAGCCGTTCGCGGTGCGGTCCGCGCTGTCGATCAGCGCGATTTCCTCATAGTAGCGAATGGTCTTGGCGGGTACGCCGGAGCGCGCCGCCGCCTCTCCGATATTCATGGGCGTGCCCTCAGCTCGCCTTGGCGCGCTCGAACTGGCCGGTCTTGCGGAAGCGGTAGAGATAGGTCGGCAGCACCACTTCGAGCAGAGTCGGCGCAATGCCGAGGCCTTCAAGCGTGCGGCCTTCCGCCTTCGCCGCCTCGCTCACCACGTTGTCGGTGCGGAGAAGGCGCACCTGGTCCGGCGTCAACGGCGGATTGGGCAGGAACTGCGTCACATAGGAGATGAGCGTTGCAAGCGGCGCAGGCAGCGGCGCAAGAAGTCGCTTGCGGCCCGTGACGCGCAGCATGTCTTCCATCAGCTCACGGAAGGTTTTCACTTCCGGGCCCCCGAATTCATAGACGCCTGCGGGCGCACCGCGCTCGAGAAGCCGCGACACCCCTTCGGCCACATCCTTCACATAGACGGGCTGGAGCAGCATCGTGCCGCCCGCCACAAGCGGCAGTGCCGGCGAGAGGCGCGCCATGGCGGCGAAGCGGTTGAAGAAATCGTCTTCCGGGCCGAACACGATCGAGGGGCGGACGATCGCGGCCTCCGGAAAGGCCTCGCGCACCGCGCTCTCGCCCGCCGCCTTGCTACGGGCATATTCGGACGCGCTTTCCGCATCGGCGCCAATGGCGGAGACATGGAGGAAGCAGCCGACACCCGCTTCGCGCGCCGCGCGGGCGATGCGGCCTGCGCCCTCCGCCTGCACCGCCTCGAAGGTCTGGTGGCCGGTTTCATGGAGGATGCCGACAAGGTTCACCACCGCACCCGCGCCCGCGACGGCGGCGCGCACCGAGGCATCGTCGCGGATATTGGCCTGGACGGGCTCGACCTGACCGACCACGCCCATGGGGCGGAGAAAAAGGGCATCGTTCGGGCGGCGCACGGCCACCCGGATGCGATAGCCGCGCCGCGCCAGGGTCTGGACGATGTGGCGGCCGAGAAAGCCCGACCCACCGAAAACCGTCACCAGCCCGCCCACCGGGAGCGTCCCTGTCCTGTTGTCCCGGTCCGCGCCGTCCACGCTCATTTTGCCTTGCCTCGCATGCTTCAACTTGCCGGCGCCGGCAGCCGCCTTGCGCCTTGTCGCTCTCTTGATAGCCCAAGCGGACGGCGCGGCAAAGGGCGGCAAAATGCGCCATGCCGCCCGGGCCAAATTCGAGCTCTCCATTGACATTGCCGCGGGCCCTATTTAAGCAACGCCTCACGTGCCCAGGTGGCGGAATTGGTAGACGCACCAGCTTCAGGTGCTGGCGCTCGCAAGGGCGTGGAAGTTCGAGTCTTCTCCTGGGCACCAACTCATTCTCCCCTCTCCGGGGTCAGGCGGAGCCAGTCCATGGCGATCACGCTGCACAAGGGCGATCTGCCGGACGGGCTCCAATTCGGCACCAGCGTCGCCATCGACACCGAAACCATGGGGCTCAACCCGGAGCGCGACCCGCTCTGCGTGGTTCAGCTCTCGGCGGGCGACGGCAATGCCCATATCGTGCAGCTCGACCGGGGCACCTATAACGCGCCCAATCTGCGCGCGCTGATGGCCAATCCGGACGTCCTCAAGATCTTCCATTTCGCCCGGTTCGACGTCGCCATGATGCAGCGCTATCTCGGCGTCGTCACGGCACCCGTCTATTGCACCAAGATCGCCTCGAAGCTCGTTCGCACCTATACGGACCGCCACGGGCTCAAGGATCTCGCCCGCGAACTCGTCAATGTGGACATGTCCAAGCAGCAGCAAAGCTCGGACTGGGGCGCGCGGGAGCTCACCGAGGCGCAGCTTGCCTATGCCGCCTCCGACGTCCTCCACCTCCATGACATCAAGGCGGTGCTCGACGGGATGCTGGCCCGCGAGGGGCGGGCCGAGCTTGCCCGGGCCTGTTTCGCCTTCCTGCCGGTCCGCGCCGCGCTCGACCTTGCCGGCTGGCCCGAAGAAGACATCTTCGCCCACTGAAAATCCTCGGCACGAGGAACCCGGCCGGGCGTTTCGTTGACGCATTACGGGGCTTCCGCGCATACTGGCCGCTGTTTCGGGGGGCACGCATCACGGGCGATTTCCTGTCCGGGGTGAAGTGGAGCAGCACGACATGAGCGAAGGAACCGGCGACGAGCGATCCGGCGCCGGCACGGCGAGGCGGGTGCGGGGCGAGCCGGGCTTCGAACCGCGTGCGCCGCAGCGCCCGGGCTCCAGCCGCTACAGCAGTTTCGTCTCCATCATGAAGATCGCGCTGCCGCTTGGCGCGGTGCTGCTTTTTGCCGTGATCCTGTTCTATTCCGGGGTCTTCGAGAGCAAGGACGATCTCGACATCGCCTTCCGGGAGATCGACCGGCAGCCGGGCGACCTGCGCATGGTGAGCCCCCGGGTCGCGGGCATGACGTCGGACGGCAATCCCTATCTGGTGACCGCCGACAACGCGACGCAGGACATTTCCAAGCCCAATGTCGTGACCTTCGAGAACATCCATGCCGACCTGAAGCTCAATCAGGAAGAGGACTGGATGTCGCTCACGGCGCGCAGCGGCATCTACAATTCCGAGCTGCAGACGCTCGACCTCGAGCAGCAGATCGACATATTCACGACCTGGGGCTACGAAATGCATGGCCGTCAGGCGACGATCGATTTCGAACGGGGGGAACTGCGGAGCGAAAGCGAGGTCGAGGGCCATGGCCCTCTCGGCAAGCTTCGCGCCGACCGGATGAGGGCCGAGCGGGCGACGCAGGTGCTGCGCTTCGACGGCAATGTGCGAATGCTGATCCTTCCCGATCAGCAGAGCGAAGGGGACGAATAAGCATGGGCTGGAATCATCAATTGCCGGGCCGGGGGGCCGCGATGCTCCTTGCGGCAGCACTTCTCCTGCCGGGCGCTGCCTGGGCGCAGCAGGGCTTCCGCTCCGATCCGGACAAGCCGATCGAGGTCGAGGCCGATGCGCTGGAAGTGGACGACGCCAAGCAGACCGCGACCTTTTCCGGCAATGTGCGTGTGATCCAGGGCGATATCCGCATGAAGTCGGACCGCGTGACGGTGCATTACGATGGCGGCGGCCAGGGCAGTTCGCGGATTTCGCGCATCGCCGCCTCCGGCAATGTCCTCGTTTCCTCCCCCGATGAGCAGACGGCGAGCGGCGAATGGGCCACCTATACGGTCGCCAAGCGGCAGATTGAAATGGGGAATTCAGTGGTGCTGCGGCAGGGTGAAAATGTCATCCGCGGCTCGCGCCTTCATGTCGATCTCGCAAGCGGCCAGGCCCGCGTTACAGGCGCCGAAAATGGCGGAACCGGGCGGGTTCGCGGCCTTTTCCAACCCGGGAACAACTGATCCCGGCCAAAGAAAGCTTGGTTAATCGCTTCACTTCATACAATTTTAATGCCAAGTGACGTTTCATGGCATTAATTAAGGAAGTGGGGCCGCATGTCGGACAATTCGGGCATCATTGCGGAGGACGCAGCCAGCCGCGCCGCCAGAGATGGCGGCCCGCAGCTCGTCGCCGATAATCCGGGCCTCGCCGTCGAAAAGATCGGGAAAAGCTTCAAGGGCCGCCCGGTCGTGCGCGGCGTCAGCTTCCATGTCCAGCGGGGCGAGGCGGTCGGCCTTCTCGGGCCGAACGGCGCCGGCAAGACCACCGTCTTCTACATGATCACCGGGCTCATTCCGCCCGATTACGGCTCGATCTATCTCGATGGCGAGGATGTGACCGACCTGCCGATGTACCGGCGGGCGCGGCGCGGCGTCGGCTACCTGCCGCAGGAAGCCTCGATCTTCCGCGGCATGACGGTCGAGCAGAACATCCGCGCGGTGCTCGAAGTGATCGAGCCCGACCGCGACCGGCGCGAGGCCGAACTCGACGATCTTCTCGCGGAATTCTCCATCACCCATCTGCGGCGCACGCCCGCCATCGCGCTGTCGGGCGGCGAGCGGCGGCGCGTGGAAATTGCCCGCGCCCTTGCGACGCAGCCCTCCTTCATGCTGCTCGACGAACCCTTTGCCGGCATCGACCCTATCGCCATCGGAGACATTCGCGACCTGGTGGCACATCTCAAGGATCGCGGCATCGGCGTGCTCATCACCGACCACAATGTTCGCGAAACGCTCGAACTCATCGACCATGCCGTCATCATCCATGGCGGCACGGTGCTGATGGAAGGATCCCCCTCCGAGATCGTCGGCAATGCCGATGTGCGCCGTCTCTATCTCGGCGAAAGGTTCAGCCTGTAGGGCGCCATGGGGGGCATGAACTGACATGGCACTAGCGCCGAGACTTGAGCTTCGCCAGGGGCAATCCCTGGTCATGACGCCCCAGCTTCAGCAGGCCATCAAGCTGCTGCAGCTGTCGAATCTCGAGCTTGCCGAATATGTCGAACAGGAACTCGAGCGCAATCCGCTGCTCGAGGCCGCAGCGAACGATCCGGCCGAGCGCATCGGCGCAGAAGAAGAGCGCGGCGACAGCGAGCGCGACCCGGTCGTCACCTCCGAGACTTCCCTTTCGCTTTCCGAAGACGGGCCGCTGCCCGGACGCGACGGCGATCTCGACACCGATTACGACAATGTCTATGCGGACGAAAGCCGCTCCGACGCGCAGAACGATGCAGCGGCTGCAGCGCAGGGGCCGACCAGCTCCGACTGGCAGAACGTCAAGAGCAGCGGCGGCGGAAGCGGCGACGGCGAATTCAGTTTCGAATCGACGCTGACGCGCGAAGCGACGCTTGCAGAACATCTGACCGAACAGATGAACATGGCGCTGAAGACCGCGGGCGACCGCATGATCGGCGCCTATCTCATCGACCAGGTGAACGAGGCCGGATATATCACCGCCGATCTTGCGGATGTCGCCGAACGCCTCGGCACCGACGTCGAGGATGTCGAAGCGGTGCTGCAGGTATTGCAGACATTCGAGCCCACCGGCGTCTGCGCGCGGAACCTCAAGGAGTGTCTTGCGCTGCAGCTCGCCGAACGCGACCGGCTCGACCCCACGATGAAGATCTTTCTCGACAATCTCGAGCTTTTCGCAAAGCGCGATTTCGACCAGCTGATGAAGCTGACCGGCGCCGACCGCGAAGACATTGCCTCGATGGTGGAAGATATCCGCCTGTGCAATCCGAAGCCGGGCCTTGCCTTCGGCAGCGAGCCCGTGGTGCCGGTCGTGCCGGATGTGTTCGTGCGTGCCCGCGCCGACGGCAGCTGGGCGATCGAGATCAATTCCGAGACGCTGCCCCGGGTGCTCGTGAACCAGCAATATTATGCCGAAGTCTCGAAGCTTTCGGGAGACGCCAGCGCCAAGGCGTATATCTCGGAATGCCTCAACAACGCGAACTGGCTGGTGAAAAGCCTCGACCAGCGCGCACGCACCATTCTCAAGGTCGCGTCCGAGATCGTTCGCCAGCAGGACGCGTTCCTCGTCCACGGCATCCAGTATCTGAAGCCGCTCAATCTCAAGACCATTGCCGAAGCGATCTCGATGCATGAGTCGACCGTGTCGCGCGTCACGGCGAACAAATACATTGCGACGCCGCGAGGCATTTTCGAGATGAAGTATTTTTTCACCTCGGCCATCGCCTCTTCGGAAGGCGGCGCCGCGCATTCCGCCGAAGCCGTCCGCCATCGCATCAAGGAACTCATCGATGTGGAACGGCCGGACGCGGTTCTCTCCGACGACAATATCGTCGACATCCTGAAGGGCCAGGGCGTGGACATCGCCCGGCGGACCGTCGCCAAATATCGCGAGGCGCTCAATATCCCCTCTTCGGTGCAGCGCCGCCGCGAGAAAAAGGCCTATGCCTGAGTCCGCCGGCAAGGCTTGCCTTGCCCCGGTCTTCGCTCCATATCTCTTTGAAATTCAAGGGCTTTAACGCTACCGCCCGGTCGCGGTTGACACCCTTGGTGCTGCCCACTAGTTTCCACGCGCTCAAACGGACCGGCGGGTGAACGCAGGGTCGTATTGGTGGGTCGAGCCGCGGTGGCGGCGTAGGCAACGGCAAGTTCAAACGCTCTTGGACCGGTAGAAGAATCGGCTAGTTTTTCCAGGAGCGCAGGGTTTTCCGGCAGGACGGCAGACGGGGCAAAATCCTCGCAGCTCTCCCAGTTA
>JAHBYL010000070.1 GCA_019635955.1 Parvibaculum sp. | reverse complement strand
CGGCACATGAAACGGATTGGACGATGCAGGTCACGGTTACGAACGCGGACGGATTGAAGCGCGAATTGAAGATTCAGGTTCCGGCAGGGGATCTGGAAGCCAAGCTCGGCGCAAAGCTCGACGAACTGAAAAACCAGGTCCGCCTCAAGGGCTTCCGTCCTGGCAAGGTGCCGGTGAGCCATCTGCGCAAGACCTTCGGCAAGCAGGTCATGGGCGAGGTGATCCAGGAGACTGTCGGCGAGTCGAGCCAGAAGGCGATCGAAGGCGAAGCGCTCCGCCCCGCCTTCCAGCCCTCGATCGATGTCGAAGGCGAAATCCAGGACGTGATCGACGGCAAGTCGGACCTCACCTTCAAGGTGAGCTTCGAAGTCATCCCGACCTTCGATCTGGCCGACTTTTCAAAGGTTTCGCTGGAGCGCCTCACCGCCGAGGTGAAGGACGAGGAGATCGACGAGGCCTTGAAGCGCCTCTCCGAGAACCAGAAGAATTTCGAAGCGCGCGCCGAAGGTGCGAAGGCCGAGAACGGCGACCTCCTGACCATCGACTTCGTCGGCAAGATCGACGGTGTCGCCTTTGAGGGCGGTTCCGCCGAGGACGCGAATCTGGAGATCGGCTCGGGCCGTTTCATTCCCGGTTTCGAGGAACAGCTCGTCGGCGCCAAGGTGGGCGACGAGGTTGAGGTGAAGGTGACCTTCCCGGCCGAATACGGTGCCGAACATCTCGCCGGCAAGGATGCCGTCTTCGATGTGAAGGTGAAGGAAGTAAAGGCCCCGGCGGAAGTGAAGGTGGACGACGAGTTCGCCAAGCGCTTCGGCCTCGAGAGCCTCGAGAAGCTTCGCGAGGCGCTGACCGAGCAGATGAAGGGCGACTACGCCCAGATGTCGCGCCAGCACCTTAAGCGCGCCATGCTCGACAAGCTGGACGAGCTGCACAGCTTCGATCTGCCGCCGACCATGGTCGAGCAGGAATTCAACCAGATCTGGCACCAGTTCGAGCACGAGCTGCAGCACCAGAACAAGACCGCCGCCGATCTCGATCAGCCGGAAGAGGAAGTGCGCGCGGAATATCGCAAGATCGCCGAGCGCCGCGTGCGCCTCGGCCTGGTGCTTGCCGAAGTCGGCGAGAAGAACGCGATCACGGTCACGGACCAGGAGCTCAACCAGGCGCTCGCCGCCCGGGCCCGCCAGTTCCCCGGCCAGGAGCGTCAGGTCTTCCAGTACTACCAGCAGAATCCGCAGGCCGCGCAGGAACTCCGCGCCCCGATCTTCGAGGACAAGGTGGTGGACTTCATCGCCGAGCTCGCGACCGTGACCGACAAGGTGGTGAGCCGCGACGAACTCTTCACCGATCCGGATGCCGACGAGCACGATCATCACCATCACGACCATGATCACGATCATGATCATGACCATGACCACGACCACGACCACGACCACGACCACGATCATGGCGACGCCAAGCCGGCGAAGAAGCCCGCGGCGAAGAAGGCGGCTGCCAAGAAGGATGATGACGGCGAGAAGAAGCCTGCCGCCAAGAAGGCCGCTCCCAAGAAGAAGAAAGAAGACTGAGCGGCGCTTCCATCGCTCCAGACATCAAAGGCCCGGCGTTGCGCCGGGCCTTTTTTCTCATCACCGTCCTGCCGCGAGCCGGTTTAACTCGTGCAGCGCCGCCGGATACTCGACGAAGCCGCGCGGACAAATCTCGCGCGCTTCCTCCAGCGGCTCCTTTGCGCGCCGGTCGCCGCGCGCGGCAAGCGCCGCACCGAGAAAGAAATGCGCTTCGCATAGCTGCTCGCGCTGCAGGGAGGGCGTGCCTTCCGCTGCCTTCTCGTACAAGGCTTCCCGGTCCAGCGCGCCGATGAAATGATCGAAGATCGGGCGCGGCCAGTTCTCGCCGAACGACTCGGCATGGGATTGCAGAACGGAGGGCTGTGGCCCACCGGTCCTGAGGTGGACGAGATGCAGCCAGAGCACCGGGTACATATAGGTCGTGTCGAGCGCGAGAGCCGCTTCGAAATCCTTCCTCGCAACCGTCATCCGGCCAAGGTGATAATTCGCTCTCCCGCGTCCCAGATGCGCGAAGTTCTCGTCGGGATCGAGCGCGATCGTCATGTCGAGGTCGCGCAGTGCCGCTTCGAAGTCACCGGCTGCCACCCCGGATATGCCCCGCCCGAGATGAGCCCTTGCGTTGCGGGGTTGAAGCCGGATCGCCGCGTCGAACTCCTGCCGTGCGCGCTCATGAGCGGTGATGTTGTCGAACTCGATTCCGCGCCCGACATGCCCCTGATAGTCGTATGAGCCGTCGAGCGGCATGGCCGCGATATCGTTCACCGCCTTGTCGATCTCGCCGAGCTCCGCATAGGCCGTTCCTCGCCTGCGCAGTGCATAGCTCTTGAAAGCCGGGTGGCGCTCGATCAGCAGGCCGTAATCCCCGATCGCCGCACGGTGATTGAGATAGCTCTCATGCAGCGAGGCGCGACCGAGCAGCGAGAGCAAGTCCGAAGGGACGAGCGTCAGAGCCTCGGTCAGATCGGCGACCGCTTCATCATATCGGCCGCTCCGCTCATGCACGGAACTCCGCAGCCTATAGGCATCCGGACCGGGCGCGAGCCTGAGGGCCACGCCGTAATCCGCCAGCGCCTTCTCGTCGTCGTTGAGCGTGTAGTGAGCCGTTCCCCGCAGCCTGTAGGCCTCGGCTTTCTGGTGCGGCAGCAGGAATGGCGAGTCGATGGCGGCCGTCAGCCGGTCGATGACGAGATCGGTGTCTCCCGCGCGAAACGCCTCGCGCGCTTCTGCCAGCTCGCTGCCGAACATCGCATAGAGGCTTTGGGCGCCGGCAAGCGCCAGCACGGCGAGGAGGATGCCGCCCAGAATGAGTCCGATCTTGCGCACGATGTCCTCTCCTCCGTCGTCTGCCGTCGATTGTGGCCGAACGAAGGCAAGCCGTCGTTAGGATTCTGTTAGGAAAAAAATTCCGCCCCCGGCCCAAAAACCTGTTGCACGGACTCAGCGATACCTATATCTCCGCGCATCACAAGACGCACACGCACGTGCCACTGGCCCATCGCAGGTTTATGCAACGACGGAAAGCGTCCTTTTTGGATCACGCCGGTCTCTGGAAGAGCCGGGTCTGAAAAAGGGTGTTTACGATGTTCGCTCCCGAGCAGGGCCGCCGTGCCCGTTCGCGCATCTCCACGAAATCCGCCGCCAAGTCGGTTCCGGCCACGAAGCCGGTGTCGTCCGCGAAAATCTCCGCGCGCCGCAAGCCGCGCCTTCGCCTCGTGCCGAAGGCGGCCGAGCTGCCGCTCGAGCGCGGCGGCCTGCCGCCCAAGATCGCGCGTTATCTCGCCACCGCCGAGATCCCTTCGCCCTGCCTCGTGGTCGATGTCGACATCGTCGCCCACAATTTCGAGGAGCTTGCCCGCTCGCTTCCCGACGCGCGCATCTTCTACGCGGTGAAGGCGAACCCGGCCGACGAGATCGTCTCGCGTCTGGCGGGCCTCGGCTCGGCCTTCGACACGGCCAGCATGGGCGAGATCGATCTCTGCCTCGGCCACGGCGTGTCCCCGGACCGTCTGTCTTTCGGCAACACGATCAAGAAGGAACGCGACATCGCGGAGGCCTATGCGAAGGGCGTGCGCATGTACGCCTTCGACAGCGCCGCCGAGCTCGACAAGATCGCCCGCGTGGCCCCCGGCTCGAAGGTCTATTGCCGCGTGCTCATGGAATGCGAAGGCGCCGAATGGCCGCTCTCGCGCAAGTTCGGTTGCGAGCCCGACATGGCCGCGGACCTGCTCGTGCGCGCGAAGGAACTCGGCCTCGACGCCTATGGCGTCTCCTTTCATGTCGGCTCGCAGCAGACCGACCTCACGCAGTACGACAAGGCGCTGGCGCTTTCGCTGTCGCTCTTCCGTGCGCTTGAGGCGCGCGGCGTGAACCTGCGCATGGTCAACATGGGCGGCGGTTTCCCGTCGCGCTACCGTACCGACGTGCCCTCGATTGCCGCCTATGGCGCGGCGATCCGTGATGCGCTTGCGCGTCACTTCGGCGACAACCAGCCGGATGTGATCGTGGAGCCCGGCCGCGGCGTCGTCGGCGATGCCGGCGTCATCCAGGCCGAAGTCGTCCTCGTCTCCGAAAAGGGCGGTGACGATGCGCGACGATGGGTCTATCTCGATGCGGGCAAGTTCCATGGCCTCGCCGAGACGATGGATGAGGCGATCAAGTATCGCCTGCTGACCTCGAAGGATGGCGGCGATACCTCGCCCGTCGTCCTTGCCGGTCCGACCTGCGACAGCGCCGACATTCTCTACGAGAAGACGGATTACCGTCTCCCGTCGGCGCTCGAAGCGGGCGACAAGGTCTGGATCCTCGCGACGGGTGCCTACACGACCACCTATTCGGCGGTCGCGTTCAATGGCTTCCCCCCGCTCGCCAGCGTCTGCATCTGATCGCATTGCGCATTGATGGAAAGGGAAGGGCGCGGCTCTGCCGCCGCCCGCCCGCCATATGGACACGAACATGAAGATCGTTCACGAAGAACTCGTCCACGGCCCCGCCGTGGAAAAGCTGGTCGCCGAGGCCTTCGGCCCGGACCGCTTCGAGAAGACGGTATACCGGTTCCGCGACGATGTGGACGCCGAAGCCTCTCTCTCGCTTGTCGCGCTCGACAAGGGTGTGGTCGTCGGCACGCTCCGCTTCTGGCCGGTCGAGATCGAGGGCGGCGTCTCCGCGCTTCTCCTCGGGCCTCTCGTCACCGCGCCCTCGCGTCAGGGTGAAGGCATCGGCAGCCGCCTGATGAAGGCGGGCCTCGCCCGCGCCACGGCTGAGGGCCACCGCATCGTCATTCTGGTTGGCGACGAGCCCTATTACCGCCGCTTCGGTTTCACCCGCGCGCTCGCCCGCCGGCTCGAACTGCCCGGCTGGGTCGACCCGGCCCGTTTCCTCGCCCGCGAACTCGTCTCCGGCGCGCTCACCGGCGTTTCGGGCGTGGTCGGCCGGGCCGGCGGGACGGAGAAGGCTGCCGCCCGCTCCGCCGCTTGAGGCATGCCCGCCGGTGGCTCAGCTGCCGGCGGAAGGAGCCGCCGCTTGGGCGTCGCGCTTGGCGAACTCGGCGACCAGGTCTTCGATGAAGATTGAGATGTTCTTCTTGATCGCGCCTTCATTGGCGAGGCGCAGTCGCTCATACCCGAGCAGAGCGTCCGAGAAATTCGCCGTGTATTCGCAGCTGACGTCCTTTTCATAGACGCGCTCGTTCGTATCGGCTGTCGCGAGGCGATAATAGACGCGCGACCCGACGGTCACGTCGAACCCGCCCAGCGGTTGTTTCAGGTCGACAAGCGTTGCCTCAAGCTTGAAGCGCGGCGAGGCGCTGGCGTGGAGCGCATGCAGCATCAGCGATTGTTCCAACGCTGCCCTGAACTCGTTGTTGCCGACATTCGACATCCAGAGCGGGTTTGTCTCCTTGCCGCCGGATATTTCGGAGACGGTTATCGCTCGCTTCAGGGACGAGCTTTCAGAGATGATTGTTGCGCTGCTGACGGGCGCCGTCATGGCGCCGGTGCGTGCACCGGAAGCGCACGCGGACAGCGACGTAAGAACGACGAGCAGCAGGATAAATCTGGATGTCATTGGTTCCCCCCAACTAGAACTGGCTTTTCACCATGCCGTAATTCACCGATAATGAAAAGATGGGGACTGGCCGAGGGGGACATGGGATGAAATCGGAATGGATAGCCCTGCGTCGATTGAGCGCGCTGTTACTGCTGGCCGGGCTGACAGCCTGCGGCGGGCGCGTTTCCAACGAGGTGCAGCAGGTAAGGCCGAGTGACGCCGCGCTCACTTGCGACCATCTGGAAGCCGAACTGAGCGTCAATCGCTCGCAGATGGCGGAATTGACGGGTGAAAGGCAGACGGCGAATGAGCACAATGCAGGAAAGATCGCCGGCGCCGTGCTCGTGCCCGCCTATATCCTGTTTCTTGACTTGTCCGATACCGAGAAGAAGGAAGCCGAGGCCCTGATGCGCCGTAACCAGGAGATCGAGCGCCTGATGACCGCGCGGTCCTGCGGCAAGCCCGTGAAAGCCCCCGACGGCGCTGTGGCTATGGAGCCGGTTTCCTGACGCAGGGGGGCGAAATCCGCCGTTCCGGCCCCTATATACGTTGCGCTAGTGTTCTGAACCGTCCATTTACCGAATCGGACTATTCAGTTTCATGCGGTATTGCATGGGAATTCCGCCATCGCGCCCTTTGCAGGGGGGCGGCGCTCCCTGCTAAACAAGGCCGAAGGTCCCCGAACCGTCCGTCGCCCCAGGAGAGACAATGAAAGACCCCATCGATACCTATATGAACCTCGTGCCGATGGTGGTCGAGCAGACCAACCGGGGTGAGCGCGCCTACGACATTTTCTCGCGCCTGCTGAAGGAACACATCATCTTCGTTGCAGGCCCCGTCGAGGACGGCATGGCGATGCTCGTCACGGCTCAGCTTCTTTTCCTCGAAGCGGAGAATCCGAAAAAGGAAATCTCCATGTACATCAACTCGCCGGGCGGCGTGGTGACGTCGGGCCTCGCGATCTACGACACGATGCAGCACATCCGTCCGCCCGTGGCGACGGTCTGCATGGGCCAGGCGGCATCCATGGGTTCGCTGCTGCTGGCCGCGGGCGAAAAGGGCATGCGCCACGCGCTCCCCAATTCCCGCATCATGGTGCATCAGCCGTCGGGCGGCTTTCAGGGTCAGGCGACGGATATCGAAATCCACGCGCGTGAAACCATTGCGATTCGCCAGCGCCTGAACGAAATCTATGTGAAGCACACCGGGCAGAGCATGAAGGCCATCGAAGACGCGCTCGAGCGTGACAACTTCATGAGCCCGGAGCGCGCCAAGGAGTTCGGCATCGTCGACCATGTCGGCGTCGAGCGGTCGACGGAAGGCGCGAAAAAGGGCTGAAACACGCGCAGCTCTGCCCGAACTGGGGCAAATTTGCCACCGGACAAGGCGCAATCTGCACAAGATTCGGGCCGTTAACGAGCGGGGAACCGCCGTTTTCGGGCTCGTGCGGGACGGCGGCGCGGGTAATCAAATATTGATCCCCGCGCGAATAACATGCTCGTATGGCGTTGGGGTGACGGATTTCGGCATCCGTTTTGGCTGCCGGGCGTATATCAATTGGGTTCCTTGATCGGGACCCGTACGGCAGGCACGGTTGGTGCATCGGAATCTCGCCAGGCATGTCCGGCCCGGCCTGTGGGTTACTAAGGAGTTTCTATGAGCAAGGTGAGCGGCGGCGACTCCAAGAACACGCTCTACTGTTCCTTCTGCGGCAAGAGCCAGCACGAGGTCAGGAAGCTGATCGCGGGACCGACCGTCTTTATCTGCGATGAGTGCGTCGAACTCTGCATGGACATCATTCGCGAGGAAAACAAGTCCTCGCTGGTGAAGTCGCGTGACGGCGTTCCCTCGCCGCAGGAAATCTGCGGAGTGCTGGACGATTATGTGATCGGCCAGAAGCACGCAAAGCGTGTGCTTTCTGTCGCGGTGCATAACCACTACAAGCGCCTCAACCACGCCGCCAAGAACAACGACGTCGAGCTGGCGAAGTCGAACATCCTGCTGATCGGTCCGACCGGTTGCGGCAAGACGCTGCTCGCGCAGACGCTCGCCCGCATTCTCGATGTGCCCTTCACCATGGCCGATGCGACGACGCTGACCGAAGCCGGCTATGTCGGCGAGGACGTCGAAAACATCATCCTGAAGCTGCTCCAGGCCGCCGACTACAATGTCGAGCGCGCGCAGCGCGGCATCGTCTATATCGACGAAGTCGACAAGATCAGCCGCAAGTCCGACAACCCGTCGATCACGCGCGACGTGTCGGGCGAAGGCGTGCAGCAGGCCCTGCTGAAGATCATGGAAGGCACCGTCGCGTCGGTTCCGCCGCAGGGCGGCCGCAAGCATCCGCAGCAGGAATTCCTGCAGGTGGACACGACGAACATCCTGTTCATCTGCGGCGGCGCCTTTGCCGGCCTCGAAAAGATCATCGGCCAGCGCGGCCGCGGCGCGGGCATCGGCTTCGGCGCCAAGGTGAAGGATGTCGAGGAACGCCGCACGGGCGACGTGCTGAAGGACCTCGAGCCCGAAGACCTGCTGAAATTCGGCCTGATTCCCGAATTCGTCGGCCGCATGCCGGTTCTGGCGACGCTGGAGGACCTCGACGAGGAAGCGCTCGTGACCATCCTCACCCAGCCGAAGAACGCGCTGGTGAAGCAGTATGAGCGTTTGTTTGAAATGGAAAATGTGAAACTCACCTTTTCCGACGAGGCACTGCGCGGCGTGGCCCGCAAGGCGATCGAGCGCAAGACGGGCGCCCGCGGCCTGCGGTCCATTCTGGAAGCGATCCTGCTCGACACCATGTTCGACCTGCCGACGCTTGAAGGCGTCGAGGAAGTCGTCATCAGCGCCGAGGTGGTCGAGGGCAAGGCCCGTCCGCTCTACATCTATGCGGAGCGCCAGGGCGACGTCGGCACCAGCGCCTGACGCAGCGGCAGAAACAGGCGGAAACCTCGTGTTTCCGGAGATTTGAAGGTGGCCTTGAAAGCGGAAGCTTTCGGGGCCATTTTCTTTTCAACCAGCAGGCCCACCGGAAGCCGCGCCTGACGGGGACGAAAAAGCTCCACAGCTATTCGCCCCGGAACCTGCGATAGCGGGGCGGGAAACCGCCGAATCCCTCTATCCTGACAAGCGGCCGGCAGATCAGCATTCATTCAGATTCGAATGTTAGGCTGTCCCTCGCGGTGGGCGGCAGACATATGTAAGGCAGGTACCCGAGCATGACAGATACAGACGAAAACAGGCAGGCAGGCGGATCGGGCAAGGGCGGAGCGCTCGTGCTTCCGGTGCTCCCCCTGCGCGACATCGTCGTCTTCCCCCACATGATCGTCCCGCTCTTTGTCGGCCGCGAGAAGTCGGTGCGCGCGCTTGAGAACGTCATGCAGGACGACAAGCAGATTTTGCTCGTCTCGCAGAAGAACGCCGCGGACGACAATCCGGAGACGGACGAAATCTACGAGATCGGCGCCATTGGCACCGTGCTGCAGCTCCTCAAGTTGCCGGACAACACCGTCAAGGTGCTGGTCGAGGGCGTGCGCCGCGCGCGCGTGAAGCGCTATGTCGACAACCCGGATTTCTTCGAGGCCGAGGTTGAGGCGATTGAAGAGAAGGAAGGCGACGAGGAACAGCTTGAAGGCCTCGTGCGTTCCGTCGTCTCGCAGTTCGAAGGCTATGTGAAGCTCAACAAGAAGGTGCCGCCGGAGGTGCTGGGCTCGATCGGTCAGATCGAGGATCCCGCCAAGCTCGCCGACACCATCGCGAGCCATCTGAACATCAAGATCCCCGAGAAGCAGGAGCTTCTCGAAATGTCCTCGGTCACCGAGCGTCTCGAGCGCGTCTATTCTCTCATGGAAGGCGAGATCAGCGTCCTCCAGGTCGAGAAGCGCATCCGCTCGCGCGTCAAGCGCCAGATGGAGAAGACGCAGCGCGAGTACTATCTGAACGAGCAGCTCAAGGCCATTCAGAAGGAGCTCGGCGACGGCGAAGAGGGCCGCGACGAGATGCGCGAGCTCGAGGATCGCATCCAGAAGACGAAGCTCTCCAAGGAAGCGCATGAAAAGGCCATGGCCGAGCTGAAGAAGCTCAAGCAGATGAGCCCCATGTCGGCCGAGGCGACCGTCGTCCGCAATTATCTCGACTGGCTGCTCTCCGTTCCCTGGAAGCAGAAGAGCCGCGTGAAGAAGGATCTCGCCGCCGCCCAGAAGCTTCTCGACACCGAGCATTACGGTCTCGACAAGGTGAAGGAGCGCATCCTCGAATATCTCGCGGTCCAGAGCCGGTCCAACAAGCTGAAGGGCCCGATCCTCTGCCTCGTCGGCCCCCCCGGCGTCGGCAAGACCTCGCTCGGCAAGTCGATCGCGCAGGCGACCGGCCGCGACTTCGTGCGCATGTCGCTGGGCGGCGTGCGCGACGAGGCCGAGATTCGCGGTCACCGCCGCACCTATATCGGCTCGATGCCCGGCAAGGTCATCCAGTCGATGAAGAAGGTGAAGCACACCAATCCGCTCTTCCTGCTCGATGAAATCGACAAGATGGGTTCGGATTTCCGTGGCGATCCTTCCGCGGCGCTGCTCGAAGTGCTCGACCCGGAACAGAACGGCACCTTCGCCGACCACTATCTCGAAGTGGACTACGACCTCTCCGACGTCATGTTCGTGACGACGGCGAACACGCTCAACATTCCCGAGCCGCTGATGGACCGGATGGAGATCATCCGTATCGCCGGCTACACGGAAGACGAGAAGGTCGAGATTGCCCGCCGCCATCTCATCTCGAAGGCGGTCGAGGCGCATGGTCTGCGCAAGGGCGAATGGTCGATCGATGACGCCGCGCTGCGCCACCTCATCCGCGCCTATACGCGGGAGGCAGGCGTCCGTAATCTCGAGCGCGAGCTGAACAATCTTGCCCGTAAGGCGGTGAAGGAAATCCTCACCAACCCGGACAGGAAGTCGATCGAGCTGACGATGGAAAACATCGCCGACTATGCCGGCATCCCGAAGTATCGCCACGGCGAGGCCGAGGGCGAGGACCAGGTCGGCATCGTGACGGGCCTTGCCTGGACGGAAGTCGGCGGCGAGCTTCTCACCATCGAAGGCGTGATGATGCCCGGCAAGGGCCGCATGACGGTGACGGGCAACCTGCGCGACGTCATGAAGGAGTCGATCTCGGCGGCCAATTCCTATGTCCGCTCGAAGGCGACCCGCTTCGGCATCGAGCCGCCGCTCTTCGACCGGCGCGACATCCACGTCCACGTGCCGGAAGGCGCAACGCCGAAGGACGGTCCTTCCGCCGGTACGGCCATGACCACGGCCATCGTCTCGGTGATGACCGGCATCCCCGTCCGCAAGGATGTGGCGATGACGGGCGAGATGACGCTCCGGGGCAGGGTCCTGCCCATTGGCGGCCTGAAGGAGAAGCTCCTCGCGGCGCTGCGCGGCGGCATCAAGAAGGTGCTGATCCCGCAGGACAACGCCAAGGATCTCGCGGACATTCCGGACAATGTGAAGAACGGTCTGGAAATCGTCCCCGTGAACACCATCGACGAGGTGCTCCGCCACGCGCTGACCCGCATGCCCGAGCCCATCGAATGGGACGAGGAAGCCTGGCTCGCCGAGCAGGCGGCCGCCGGCAAGCCCAGGGATGTGCCGGAGCAGGTCACGGCCCATTAAGTGCCATAATTTATGGCAAAGCGGCAAAACATGTGAAACGGGAGCCACTTGGCTCCCGTTTTTCATATCCGGAATGCCGGAATTTTCCGCAGAAATCCTTAGATTTTACTTTGACCCCCCCTTTTGCCGACGGGTAGACTCCCGAGTCTCAAGGGAATCCTTGGATTCCCGCCATCGCATCTGGAGAGGGGCCTCACGTGAACAAGAACGATCTGATAGCAGAAGTGGCGGACCGGAGCGGCCTGTCCAAGGCCGATGCGACCAAGGCAGTCGATTATGTCTTCGATATCATCACGGCCTCGCTGAAGAAAGGCGAAGAGGTCCGGCTGGTCGGTTTTGGCACGTTCAATGTGTCGAGCCGCGCCGCCACCGAGGGCCGCAACCCGCGTACCGGCGAGACGATCCAGATTCCGGCGTCGAAGCAGCCGAAATTCAAGGCCGGCAAGGGCCTGAAGGATGCCGTGAACAGCTGACCGGCAGCGCGCATTTCCGGTTTGTTCAGGGGCCGGCTGCCTTCGGGCAGGCCGGCCTTTGAGTTTCAGGCGCTTCGCTCCGGCTCGGCCGGCGCCTCGCCATCCTCCGCCGCGCGCGGGTCGAGTTCGGTCGGCGGCGGCTGCACCTGCGCCACCGGCACCGCCACGAACTCCCCGCGCTGCCCTTCGGGGACCGCCGGCTTCGTCACGATGCGCAGGGCCGTATAGCCCGCAAAGACGGCATGGACGATTGCCGTGAAAACGAAGATCGAGGCGATTCCGAAGCTCGAGACGCCGACGGATGCCGCCGTCGGGCCGATGATCGAGCCGGCCGAGAACACGATCAGCAGCCCGCCCGACACGGCCACGAAATTCTCGCTCTGCGCATGGTCGTTCATATGGGCCACCACGACCGAATAGAGCGTCAGCCCCGAAATCCCGAACAGGAAGCCGGCCGCGAGCACGGCCTCGCGCAGCCCGCTGCTGCCCGCCAGCACCAGCGCGATCTCGCCCAGCGCCGCGCCGAGGCTCAGCGCCACGATGACGCGCCGCCGGTCCATCCGGTCCGACAGCCGCCCGATCGGCCATTGCGCCAGCGCCGCCCCCACGATGGCGGCCGACATGAAAAGCGCGATGCCGCTCGTGTCGAGCCCGCTCTCCGCCGCATAGAGCGGTGCCAGCGTCCAGAACGGCGCATTGGCGAGGCCGACGACAAAGGCGCCGGTCAGCCCGACGGGCGACAGCGCGTAAAGTGCCTTGATGTCGATCCGCGCGCTCTGGATGGGCATCGGCTGAACGGATGTCGTCATGGCGACCGGCACGAGCGCGATCGAGGTGAGAATCGAGCCCACCGCGAAAAGCACGAAGCCGGCCGGGTCGGCTGCGTTGAGCAGGAACTGGCCGATGGTCAGCGCCGAGAAATTGACGATCAGATAGGCCGAGAAGAGCCGCCCCCGCGTCTCGTTGGTGGCCTGCTCGTTCAGCCAGCTCTCGATCACCATATAGAGCCCGGCAAAGCAGAAGCCGGTCAGAACGCGCATCAGCGACCAGACGAAAGGATCCGCCGACAGGGCGTGAATGAGGGGCGCCGCCGCCGCCACGCCGCAGAATGTCGCAAAGGCGCGGATATGGCCCGCCCGCCGCACCAGATAGGGCGTTGCGATGCAGCCAACGAGAAAGCCCGCGAAATAGACCGAGCCGATGATGCCGACGGTCGTCGGCAGGAATCCCTCGATGCCGGCCCGAATCGGGATCAGCGTGCCCAGCATCCCGTTTCCGGTCAGCAGGATGCCGGTGGCCAGAAGCAGCGAAAAGACGGGTGCAATGGCGCGGGGCAAGGGAACACCCGTTATCGTGAGCGGAATGAACAGTATGGCCAAGATTGCGGGTTTGCTATGGCAATGCAATGGCGCGGCAAGGGTTCCGTTTGCAAATCGCGGAACCATTCGATAGAGCTTTCGCGCAGCGGCG
>JAHBYL010000007.1 GCA_019635955.1 Parvibaculum sp. | reverse complement strand
GATGGTGAAGCTGATGCAGCTCACCATGACGGACGAGGCCTTCCATCACAAGTTCGGCAAGATCTGGGCCGACCGCACCATCCCGAACCTCAATCCCGAGCAGCGCAACGCCATCGAGGACTGGGCATGGGAAGTCTTCCAGGTGCTTCTCTACAACCTCGGCAGCCCCGAGCAGAAGAAGCACATCTATGCCGCCGTCGGCCTCGACTGGGAATGGGTGCAGGGCGCCTTCATGGAAGCGCTGACCGACAAGAACATCCGCGAAAGCATGCAGGAAAGCTCCAACATTTTCCGTGTGCTGATCAAGACGCTTCTGAAGGCCGGCATCATCACCGAGCGCACCTCGATGAACTACGCCGCCTTCATCGACATGAAGGAGCTCTATGGCGAAGGCGACCGCATGATCGGCGACGACATCGCGGAAGAAGGCATCAAGTTTCTGCGCCAGCTCAACGGCCAGGGCGGCGGCGCCTACTCGCTTGACCGCATGTCGGCGGCGGAATAATACGCACGTCGCGGAAACGCATCAGGGCGGCAACTCCGGTTGCCGCCCTTTCTTTTTGGCCCACAACCACATGAAGAAGCAGCACACCCTTCATGACATAGGACTCCCTCAAAGTTTTTCTGATGCTCTGTCTGCGAGAAAAACTGCGATCCTCACTGCAGCCCCACAATCGGTCGTTGTTTTTCTCCGACCCTCGTAAAAAATCTTTGTACAGAGCACTCAATTGGTTCAATGTTTTCATTGAACGGATGACTGAGATATTCAGGAACTCTCTTCAGGGGGACAAGATTCAACCATGAAAACGGAAAAGCTCTACAAACATAGGGCCCGGAAGGCGCTGCCGATATTGGTACGCCAAGCAAAGTCAAAGCATCCGATTTTCTACAAGAATTTGGCTGAAGAGCTCGGGATGCCTAATCCAAGGAATCTGGACTACGTGCTCGGCGATGTGGGCAGAACCCTAGGCGATCTAAACGAACGTAAGAAATGGCGACTAGAAATTCCCCAAATTCAGGCATTGGTGATCAATCAAAAGACCGGCATGCCCGGCCACGGGTTTGATGGATTCCTGAAGAGCAGAGGCTATCACAAACTTTCTGCTCTTCAGAAACGCCAGTATCTACCCGGCTATTGGAATGAAATCTTCGCATACCCCTATTGGTCCGAAGTCCTCGAAGGACTTGGCCTCGCACCGGTTGAGTTCAATCTCCAGCACTTGATCGAGAGAGCAAAGACAGGCCGAGGCGCCGGGGGAGGAGAGGGTGAAGAGCATCGAAGGTTAAAGGAGTTTGTTGCAGAGCGCCCTACGTTACTTGGGTTACCAGGTTCCGCAGTTCGAGGACAACTTGAATATCCGCTGCCTTCCGGGGATCGAGTAGACGTTCTTTTCGAATCTCGGAAAGTGCTATTGGGAGTGGAGGTTAAGTCAAATATTTCAAACGAGGTCGACATTATCCGCGGCCTCTTCCAATGCGTGAAGTATAAAGCGGTGCTAGCTGCATCCGCTTCCGTAGAGGATGATATCCGCGAGGTTGGAGTAGCTTTAGTTCTCGGGCGCAACATGCCCGTCGAACTTACCACTCTGCAGAACTCTCTCGGCGTAAAGGTTGTTGAGGTCACAGAGTAAGAAATTACTTGGCTATAAAGAATGTATGGCAATGATGAAGGTTGTGCAGTCGTTTTCAGCTACTGTCACCCCCGCATCAGCCCCTCGATGATCCGGTCGAGCCCTGCCGCATAAGATGCGCGCGCGGCTTCCGGGTCGTCAGCGGCGGCGATGCCGAGTGCGGCCTGTTGCAGCGCGCCGGAGAGAAGCTCGTTGAGCGAGGGCATTTCGCTTTCGCCGATGAGCCCCTCCTCCACGAGATGCCGAAGCGCATGGTCGAGGAAGAGCGTCGAGAGCGGCGCCTGCAGCGCCTTCCAGTCGGAGAGCCCGAGCACCGCAGGCCCCTCGATCAGAAAGAGCCGCCGCACTTCCGGTTCCGCATAGATGCCGAGCAGCACGCGCGCACCCACCTGCAGATCCTCGCGGTCATGCCCGATCCGCGCCATCGTCTCTTCATAAAGCCGCTGGCCGATCTCCGGCAGCATCTCTTCCAGCACCGCGCGGAAGAGATCGCGTTTATCCGCAAACTGATGATAAAGCGCGCCCCGCGTCACGCCCGCCTCGCGCACCACCTCCTCCGTGCCGACCTCTGCATAGCCCCGCTCGGCAAAGAGCCGCCGCGCCGCCGCGATCAGCTTCACGCGGTTTCGGGAGGGCTTCTTGGCAGGCGCGGTGCGGGGTGAGGACATGGAAAGGGAACTTTTCATACAGCTTGTATGATTTTCGGAACTGGATTATAGAATCATACACGCTGTATGAAAATTCCGGAACCGCAACGATGGCCCAAACCCGCTCCCGCCCCTACTGGCTCTTCGCCGCCACCCTCGCGGGCGCGGCCCTCATCGCCGCCCTGAGCTTCGGGCTCTGGGGCATGGGGAGCGACGGGCTCCAGCACCTGACGCGCTACACGGCCCGCCTCGCCTTTCTGATCTTCATCGTCGCTTTCTCGGCCGGTGCCCTCGCCCAGCTCTTCCCCTCGGATGGCACACGCTGGCTCCGCCGGAACCGGCGCTATATCGGCCTTTCCTTCGCGCTCGCCCATTTCATCCATCTGGGCGCGCTGACAGGTTTCTTCATCGCGATCGGAGAAACGCCGGACATCGTGACGATCGTGGGCGGGGGCGGCGCCTATGCCTTCATTTCGCTCATGGCGCTCACCTCAAACGACTGGTCGGTGAGGAAGCTCGGGCCCGTGGTCTGGCGGCGGCTCCATCTCACCGGCAGCTATTACATCTGGGCGATCTTCATGAACTCCTATCTCGGCCGCATCGCCCGCGAAACGCCGCCCGAGCCCCGCATCATCTTCATCGCCACCGCCGCGCTCGGCTTCGCCGCCCTGGGCCTCCGCATCGCCGCCTGGGCGAGAAGGCGGCGGAAACCGGCGCCCGCCGCGGCCTGAGCGATCACGCCGAATTGTCCCTCTGCCGTTGCGTCATCCGTGATATTCTGTGCCCGGTGTGACCGTTCCGAGGGCTTCCCGGAATGCACGGCACGGATGGCGCAATCGCAAAGGCAATGCGCGCGGCAGGCCTCGGCCTGCTGATCCTTTTCCTCGTGCCCGCGCCTTCCGCCTCCAACATTTTCGGCCATGACGACCGCCGCGACATCCGCCCCGAGGATGGCATGAGCGGCGTCGGCACCATTGTCTGCGAGGGAACGACCCGCCGCCCCGTCGGCGCGCTGATCGCCGATCCCGGGCGCCACGTCACGCCGCGCTTCGACGTCATCGTCACCGTTGCCCATGCCTTTGTCGGCCCGGGCGGCGGCTTCCTCACCGATTGTGCATTCCACCCCGGAGCGGATGCTGCCCGCGCCGCCCGCATCACCTTCCTCAAGACCGGTGCCGTGAAGCTCTATCGCAACTGGCACAATGACTGGGCGGTCGCCGTGCTCGATCGCCGCCTGCCGGAAAGCCTCGACCGGCTCGTCCCCCTTGTCCTCGACGAAACGGAGGCAACAAGGCTGCGGGCGGAGGGCGCCACCTTCCTGCTCGCTGGCCATAATGGCGAGCGCGGGCCGCTGCAGGTGTCGGACAGATGCGGCCCCATGCCGAAGCGCTTTTCCGATCTCAACGGCTTCGACCTGCGCGTCTTCAATCACGATTGCGACATGATGCCGGGCTGGTCGGGCGGACCGCTGGTGCTGCGCGAAGGCGGTGTCTCCTATCTGATCGCCGTGAACTCGACCCAGCTGAACGCGATTACCCATATTTCGGGCAGGCCCTATAACGGCCGCATGAATCCCAATACGGCGGTCCGCGTGGACGGCGCTTTCCGCGACGTTATCGAGGAGGTCCTCAGGTCCGGCGCACCGGGCACCTCGGTCACCTGCCTCGTGGCCAGCGCCGGCGAAGGCCCGGGCCTTCCCTGCTGACCCCGTGTTGCGGATGACCGCTCCGCAATTCCCACCTATAGTGTCCGCAAAAGAATTGGCCCACCCGTCCGTTCAAGAGGCGGGAGCCTGCATCACCAAGTCTGGGAGGACTGCAATGCCTTGGAACCTCGGGGACATTCTCGACGCCATTTCCCCCGTTCTGCCGAAAGACGCGCCTGCCTTCGTGCACGGCACCCGCCGCATCACCTGGGGCGAGACGACGAAGCGCAGCAACAATCTCGCCCGCGCGCTCATCGAGCGCGGCGCGAAGCCGGGCGACAAGGTCGCCTTCTATATGCGCAACCGGCCCGAATACATGGAAACGCTCGCCGCCTGCTACAAGGCGCGGCTGACCCATGTGAACGTGAACTACCGCTACAAGCCGGACGAAGTCTTCTACATCTTCGACAATTCGGATGCGCAGACCGTCGTCTATGGCAGCGAGTTCCGCGATGTGATTGAGGAAATCCGCCCGCGGCTCAACAAGGTGGGCACCTTCGTCGAAGTAAACGATGGCGGCGAGATCGCGCCTTTCGCCGAACGCTTTGAGGATCTCGCCACGCAAGGAAGCGGCGGCCAGCTCGACATCAAGCGCTCGCCTGACGACATGCTCTTCATCTACACGGGCGGCACCACCGGCATGCCGAAAGGCGTGATGTGGACGCATGACGATCTGCGCGAGGTTCAGCTCTCGGCGCTTCGCCGGCTGGGCCCCGTGCCGGAGACGCTCGATGCGCTCGTCGCCTCGATCAAGGAAGTCGGCCCTGCGGGCCCGATGATCCCGGCCTGCCCGCTTATGCATGGCACCGGCCTCCTCACCGCAAATGGCAACATGCTGTCCGGCGGCTGCGTCGTGACGCTCGACAGCGTATCGCTCGATCCGCATGAGCTCTGGGAGGCGGTAGACCGCAACAAGGTGCAGCAGGTCGCGATCGTGGGCGATGCCTTCGCAAAGCCGATGCTGCGCGCGCTGGAAGAAGTGCCCGGCAAATACGATCTCTCCTCCATCGTCACGATCATTTCCTCCGGCGTGATGTGGTCGACAGAAGTGAAACGCGGCCTTCTGAAATACATGCCGAACGCCATCATGACCGACAGCTTCGGCGCGTCGGAAGCCGTCGGCCTCGGCTCCTCGCTGATGACCAAGGATGGCGAGGTCGCCACCGCGAAATTCCAGATCGGCGAACGCTGCAAGGTCTTCGACGAGAATGACGAGCCGGTCGTACCGGGCTCCGGCAAGCCGGGCTTCATCGCGCTCGGTGCGCCGATTCCCGTCGGCTACTACAAGGACCCGGAAAAGAGCGCCAAGACCTTCAAGACGGTGCGCGGCGAACGCTATTCGATCCCCGGCGACTGGTGCCTGGTGGAGCCGGATGGCACGCTGACGCTGCTCGGCCGCGGCTCGGTCTGCATCAATACGGCGGGCGAGAAGGTCTACCCGGAGGAAGTCGAGGAAGTGCTGAAGACGCATCCCGCCGTCGAGGACGCGCTGGTCGTCGGCCTGCCGGACGAGAAATGGGGACAGGCGGTCACCGGCATCGTGAAGCTGAACAATGGCGCGAGCTTCGATGAGGAAGCCTTGCGCGCCCATGTTCGCGACAAGCTTGCCGGCTACAAGACGCCGAAGCGCATCCTGATCGGTGGCATCCCCTTCCGCGCCCCGAACGGCAAGGCGGATTACAAGGGTGTAACCGAATTCGCCAAGCGCGAGCTCGGCGTCGCCTGAGCGCGAACGCCCTGAAACGAAACAGAAAAAGGCCGGTCCCGAAAGGGCCGGCCTTTTGACTTATCCCCGCCTTTGCGCAGCGGGCGATAATGCTCGTCGAGCGGATGATTCTACCCGGCCAGGCCTTATCTTTTCACCGCTTGCAGGTTGCCTGCCCAAGGCCGGCTGATATTGTGTCGGCAACAAGAACCGCTTGCTGAAAGAGACGATTATGGAAGCGCTTGAGAAATTCCGTCAGGAGACCAGGGCCTGGCTTGAAGAGAATTGCCCGCCCACCATGCGGACCCCCATGGCCTCCGAGGACGAGACTGTCTGGGGCGGCCGCAACGCCAAATACAAGAACCCGGAAGCGAAGCTCTGGCTCGACCGCATGGCCTCGCGTGGCTGGACCGCGCCGACCTGGCCGGCGGCATATGGCGGCGGCGGCCTCTCGAAAGAGGAAAATCTCGTGCTCCAGCAGGAGCTTCGGCGCATCCGGGCCCGGCCCGCGCTGTCGAGCTTCGGCATCTGGATGCTCGGGCCGGCCCTGCTCGAATTCGCGAATGAAGAGCAGAAGAAGGAACATCTGCCGAAGATCGTGCGCGGCGAAATCCGCTGGTGCCAGGGCTATTCCGAGCCGGGCGCGGGCTCCGATCTCGCCGGTCTGCAGACGAAGTGCGAAGACAAGGGCGACCATTATCTCGTCAACGGCCAGAAGATCTGGACCTCCTATGCCGACAAGGCCGACTGGATATTCTGCCTCGTCCGCACCGATCCGGCGAAGAAGCATGACGGCATCAGCTTCCTGCTCTTCGACATGATGTCGCCCGGCGTGGAAGCCCGCCCCATCACCATGATCTCCGGCGCCTCGCCCTTCTGCGAAACCTTCTTCACCGATGTGAAGGTGCCGAAAGGCAATCTCGTCGGCGAACTGAACAAGGGCTGGACGATCGCCAAGCGCCTGCTGCAGCACGAGCGCGAGATGATCTCCGGCATGGGCCTTGGCGGCGTCGGCTCCGGCAGCGGCCTCGGCGGCCTCGATCAGGTTGCGAAGGAATATTTCGGCGAAGTCGACGGCAGGATCGCGAGCCCGCAGCTCCGCGACCACATCACCCGCCAGAAGATGGACTCGAAGGCTTTTGCGCTCACCATGCAGCGCTCGATGGAAGAAGCGAAGGCCGGACAGGGTCCGGGCGCCGCAAGCTCGATCTTCAAATATTACGGCACGGAGCTGAACAAGCGCCGCTACGAACTGCTGCTCGAACTGATGGGCACGCAGGCGCTCGGCTGGGAAGGCGACGGTTTCAGCGACGACGAAATCGGCATCACACGCTCCTGGCTTCGTTCGAAGGGTAACTCCATCGAAGGCGGCACCAGCGAAGTGCAGCTGAACGTCGTCTCGAAGCGCGTTCTCGGACTGCCGGACTGACCGTATTTCAGGAGCGCGCCTAACGGGCGCGCCCTCGACAGCTCATTTGAAACAACGAAACGAAATCTGGAACAGATGGCACTTGTATTGACCGAGGAGCAACAGCTTCTCCGCGACACCGCAACGCAGTTCTTTCAGGAGCGCCTGCCGGTCGCCAATTTGCGCAAACTCCGCGATAGCAAGGACGCGACGGGCTTCGATCGCGCGGCCTGGAAGGAAATGGCCGATCTCGGCTTCGCCGGCATCATGATTTCCGAGAAGTATGGCGGCACCGAATTCGGCCCTGTCGGCCTCGGCCTCGTGCTCGAACAGGCCGGCCGCACGCTCGCCGCTTCGCCTCTCGTCTCGACGGTTCTGCTCGGCGGCTCCGCCGTGCAGCTCGCCGGCAACGCGACGCAGCGCCAGGAAATTCTCTCCGCGATCGCGGCGGGCGATCGCATCCTTGCGCTCGCGCTCGAGGAAGGCACCCATCACAATCCCACCCGCATCGCGACGCGCGCCGAAGCCGATGGCTCTTCCTTCCGCATCACCGGCAAGAAGACCTTCGTGCTGGACGGCCATGTCGCCGACCAGCTGATCGTTGTTGCCCGCACCAGCGGTACGGAAAGCGACCGTTCCGGCATCACCCTCTTCCTCGTCGATCCGAAGGACGAAGGCGTGAAGGTGACCCGCACGCAGATGGTGGACAACCGCAATGCCGCCAATGTCGAGTTCAGCAATGTGTCGGTGCCTGCATCGTCCGTGCTCGGCTCCATCGATGGCGGCATCGATGTGCTCGAACAGGTGCTCGACATCGCCCGTATCGGCCTCTCCGCCGAAATGCTCGGCCTTGTGCAGGCAACTTTCGACACGACGCTCGCCTACCTCAAGGAGCGCAAGCAGTTCGGCAAGGTCATCGGCTCCTTCCAGGCGCTGCAGCACCGCATGGCTGCGCTCTTCGCGGAGATCGAGCTCTGCCGCTCGGTGGTGCTCGACGGCCTCACCGCGATCGAGGAGCGCCGCAACGACGTGCCGCTGATCGCCTGTCTCGCGAAGGCGCGTCTTTCCGACACCGCGACGCTCATGACGAACGAAGGCCTGCAGATGCATGGCGGCATGGGCATGACCGACCAGTTCGATGTCGGTCTCTTCATGAAGCGTGCCCGCGTCGCCGCCGCCAGCTTCGGCGACGGCAATTTCCATCGCGAGCGCTTCGCCACTCTCGAAGGGTATTGAGACAAAGTGTCCGGACGGGGAAAGGTCAAGGCAGGCATAGCGGCGGCATTCATCGCCTTCGCCGCATGGTGCCTGTCCGCCCCGCCCGCCACGGCCCATCCGCATGTCTGGATCGACATGCGCACGGAACTCATCTTCGACGATCAAGGCCGCATCGAAGCCGTCGGTATCGTCTGGACGTTCGATGAGTTCTATTCGGCCTTTGCCATGGAAGGCGCGTCGCGCATGGAAAAGGGTTATGACGAGGAGTGGCTCGCAGGCCTTGCCGAGATCAACCTGCAGAACCTCGCCGAATGGGACTACTTCACCGAACTGACTTTCGGCGGCGAGACAGCCGCGCTCGGGACGGCGCTTGACGGCAAGTCCGCATGGGATGACGAAACGGGAAGGCTGTCGCTCTCCTTCCGTGTCCCGGTCGAGACGCCGCAACTGCCGACGGCAGCCTCCGCCGCAAAGCTGCGCGTCTACGATCCGTCCTATTACATCTCCATCGACTATGAAAAGGCCGATCCGGTCCGCCTGACCGGCAAGGTCCCCGAAGGTTGCGACGCGAAGAGCGAAACGCCCAACGTGGAGAATGTCTGGATTGGCCTGCCGGAAACCGCTTTCACCGATCCGGATTCGCGCCTCGGCGCCAACTTCGCCACCATCGTCACCGTAACCTGTCCGCCGGGCTCATGAGAGGCAGAACCCTTGCAGCAGCGGCTGTCGCCGCTCTTTGCCTTGCCTTGCCCGCGCTTGTCTCGCCGGCATTGGCGCAGAGCCCCTTCGCGGTGCCGGGCACCGAAGCGGCGCCGTCGCCCGAGCCCGGCCTCTTCGCCGATTTCATGCGCTACATCATATCGATGCAGCAGGAATATTACCGCGCCATGGCCGGCGCACTCCGCGCCGTGAACCTGCAGCAGTCGGCGGCCGCGGTCTGGGGCCTCGTCTCCATCTCGTTTCTCTATGGCGTCTTCCATGCGGCAGGCCCCGGCCACGGCAAGATCGTGGTGACCTCATACCTGCTCGCCGACGAGCGCGACGTACGCCGCGGCATTCTCCTCGCTTTCCTTTCTGCCTTTGCACAAGCGGTGACCGCGATCCTCGTGGTGGGTATTCTCGCCGTCCTGATCGGCCTGTCGAGCCGCACGACGGCCGACACCGTCCCCTATATCGAACGGGCAAGCTTCGCCCTCATCGCCGGTGTCGGCATCTGGCTGATCTGGCAGGCGGTAACGCGCGCGCGAGGTCAATCCCACGCACATCACCACGATCACACTCACGATCATGACCATGGTCATGATCACTGCGGACATGACCACGGCGACGGCCATGCCCACGCCCATATGCCCACGCCGGCGGAAATACGCGCAGCGCGGGACTGGAAAGCGATGGCTGCCATGATCCTTTCGGTCGGCCTAAGGCCATGCAGCGGGGCGATCCTCGTGCTGCTTTTCGCACTGACGCAGGGCGCCTTCGCCGTGGGCGCCCTGTCCGCCGTGGTCATGTCGGTCGGCACGGCCATCACCGTTTCGGCGCTGGCGATCCTGACGGTTTTCTCGAAGAACATGGCGCTCCGGCTTGCCGGCACGGTCGACAGCCCGCGCACGCGGCGGATCGAGCTCGGCCTGCGCCTCGCGGGGGGGCTGACGCTTCTGGCGCTTGGGCTGATGCTTCTTGCCGCCTCCCTTACGGCACCTGCTACCCCCTTCTTCTGAGGGCACGCCCGCCTATCGACAAGGCAGGCCCCCCGCCGCATACTGCCCCGCAAACCGCCGGACATCCCGGCGCCGCGCTGGATAAATAGAGTTAGAGAGACCGATGGCCGACGAGACCAAGACGAGCGACCTGCCCGAACGCATCACCGTTCTCGCCCGGGACTTCACCCCGGCCGCGATGGAGTTCCACCGCCGGAACATGAGCGAAAAGGGCTACCGCATGGAAGGCCAGATCGTTCAGCGCAAGTTCCAGATGATCGAAGGCATGGGCGCCCCGAAGGACCTCTTCGAAGGCGAATTGTTTTATGCGGTGACCTTCGTCCGGAAGAATATCGGCAGCTAGGCAGATCCGCGAACAAGGCTCGGGAATATGTCGGCAGAGAACGGCACACCTTTCGTCGAGCCCGCAGAAAACGTGTCACCTTCGGTCACACGATGGGTCCTGCTGCGTGACCTTGCGGTGCTGCAGGGAAAACTTGTTCTCGACAGTTTGAAGGATGTGCTGCTCGCGCCGGTCGCCCTTGGCGCAGCCGCGATTTCGCTTTTCAATCGCGACGGTGACACCGGCCGCCAGTTCTATGAGGTGCTGCATGCGGCGCGGCGCTTCGAGGACTGGATCAATAAATACGGAGATGCAGACCGCATTCCACCGCCTGGTTTTGCAGTGCGGCGCGAAGGCGAAAGCATCGACATGATGGTCGCGCGCCTGGAAGAACTGGTGAAACGCCAGTATGAGCGCGGCGGCATGACGGCGAACGCCAAGGACGCGATCGACCGTGCGCTCGACGCGGTTCACGCAAAGGTCCGCCGTCACAATTGATCCGCACCCGCCGAATTGATTTGACTCGGGCATTCCAATCCTGTTGGCTTGCCCGGCAATCTTACTTTTGGCCTGCCTTGGCTGCGTTGCCCTCAGGGCCTTTCAAGACTCCAAAGACCAGGTTGTACACGCCGCGCGATGGGCGCGCGGTGAATCCCGCATGCAAATGCGCCAGGAGACTTAGAAATGGCTACAGGTACCGTGAAGTGGTTCAACACGCAGAAAGGCTACGGCTTCATCCAGCCGTCCGATGGCGGCCGTGACGTGTTCGTTCACATCAGCGCCGTTGAACGCGCCGGCATGAGCACGCTCAACGAAGGTCAGAAGATCAACTACGAGCTCGTGAACGAGCGTGGCAAGACTTCGGCGGCGAACCTCACCGCTGCATAAGACATTCCGCAGCTGCGGACATGCAGAGGCCGAACCTCAGGGTTCGGCCTTTTTGTTAGGGCGGCACGGCCAGAAAATCCGGAACTCCCGGTGCATGCGCGAGTTTCCTCGCTAGGGAAACAGCAGGCACAGGACCGATATGCCGGAACCCATCGCGCGCGAGAATGGCAAGCGCTCCGGAAGCGCGGCTTTCGGCGCGGCGGACGGCCGGCATGAACTCAAGAGACGCTACCTCGACGTTCGCCGCGCGACGGAGATGCTCGCGGAACCGCTGAGCCCGGAGGATCAGGCAATCCAGTCCATGCCGGATGCGAGCCCGGTGAAATGGCACCGGGCGCATACGACGTGGTTCTTCGAGACCTTCCTGCTGATCCCACGGCAGAAGGGCTACCTGCCTTTTGACGAAAGCTACAACTACCTCTTCAATTCCTATTACGAGGCAATCGGCGAGCGGCACCCCCGCCCGGCACGCGGCATGATCACACGCCCCGACGCCACAGAAATCGGCGCCTATCGCCGCCATGTCGACGAGGCCATGCAGCGTTTCATCGACGAATGTTCCGCCGATGCGCTGCCCCTGGTCGAGCTTGGGCTCAATCACGAGCAGCAGCATCAGGAGCTGCTGCTGACCGACATCAAGCACGCCTTCTCTCTCAATCCGCTGCAACCGGTCTATCGCGAGTTGCGACGCAAGCCTGCCGCGAACGACTCCGCCCCGGAAACCGAATGGCTCCGCATCCCCGAAGGCGTCTACACGATCGGACATGACGGAGCGGGCTTCGCCTATGACAACGAAGGGCCTCAACACAAAACCTTCCTGCATGAAATGAAGATCGCGAACCGGCCCGTCAGCATCGGCGAGTATCTCGATTTCGTCGCCGATGACGGATACCGCCGCGCAGAGTTCTGGCTCTCGGATGGCTGGGAGACGATCCGCAAGGGAGGATGGGAAGCGCCTGCCTATTGGCAGCGCGAAGGCGCGCTCTGGATGACTTACACGCTTCATGGCCGCCGGACGCTGCGCGAGGACGAGCCGGTCTGTCATGTGAGCTACTACGAAGCAGCCGCCTATGCGGCATGGGCCGGCAAGCGGCTGCCCACCGAGGCGGAATGGGAAACCGCAGCGCGCCTCCATTCAGCGGCCGCAAGACCCGCGCAAACGGCGCCTCATCCCCGCCCGCTCGTGCCGGGCTTCCTCCAGGACGTCTGGGAATGGACGGGCAGCGCCTATCTGCCCTATCCGGGCTTCCGCCCCGCCAAGGGGGCCGTCGGCGAATATAACGGCAAGTTCATGGTGAACCAGATGGTGTTGCGCGGCCGCTCCTGCGCGACGCCGCCCGGCCATGACCGCCTCACCTACCGGAATTTCTTTCACCCCGCTGCGCGCTGGCAGTTCAGCGGTTTTCGTCTCGCGGAGGATGGATGAACAGGACAAGACGCATCGAGGCGTTGCAGGATCTGGAGCCGACGGTGGAGGAATTCCACGCCAGCGTTATCGAGGGCCTGTCCGCACCGCGCAAGACATTACCCTGCAAGTTCTTCTACGACGAACGCGGCTCGCGGCTCTTCGACGAGATATGCGAACTGCCCGAATATTATCCGACGCGCACGGAGCTTGGCATTCTGGAGCGCCACGCGGGCGATATTGCAGCACTTGCCGGACCGAGGGCCCGCCTTGTCGAGTTCGGTTCCGGCGCGGGCGTGAAGATCCGTCTTCTGCTACGCGCCTTGCGGGAGCCGGCGGCCTATCTGCCTGTGGAAATCTCGCGCGACCACATGCTCGCCGCGAATGAAGGCATCGCGGCGAAGTTTCCCGGCCTCTGCATTGCGCCGGTCTGCGCCGACTATACGCAGCCCTTTACCCTGCCCGAGTTGCCGGGAAACGAGTTTCGGACGACGCTCGGCTTCTTTCCCGGTTCTACCATCGGCAACTTCACGCGCGATGAAGCCATCTCCTTTCTTCGCGTCGCCCGCAATCTTCTCGGCAAGGAAGCGTTGATGATAATCGGCGTCGATCTGGTAAAGGATGCCGGTCTGCTGAAGGCCGCCTATAACGACAAGGCGGGCGTCACCGCCGCCTTCAATCTCAACCTCCTCCGCCGCATCAATCGCGAACTCGGGGGCACCTTCGACCTTGCCGCTTTCCGCCACGAAGCGCGCTGGAACGAAACCCTGGAACGCATCGAAATGCATCTGGTGAGCATGAAGCGGCAGCAGGTCGCCATCGGCGAAAAGCGGTTTCACTTCGCAGAAGGCGAGACGATCCACACCGAGAGTTCGCATAAATACCGCATCGACGGTTTCAGGATGCTCACGCGGGAAGCGGGATATGAGCCCGTGACGGTCTGGACGGATGACCAGGAACTCTTTAGCGTCCACGCGCTCAGGACGGCGTAGCATCGGCCGTCTCACGCATCGACGCTGTGAGGAGGCACCCAATGATCACCGTCCATCATCTGAACAATTCCCGGTCGCAGCGCATTCTTTGGCTGCTCGAAGAACTCGGCCGGGACTACGACATCAAATCCTATCAGCGCGATGCGACGACGAACCTCGCACCGGCCGAACTCAAAGCCGTGCACCCGCTCGGCAAGTCGCCCGTGATCACCGATGACGGGGTGACGGTGGCCGAGTCCGGTGCGATCGTCGAATATCTGATCCGGAAATACGGGAACGGCAAACTGATGCCACGGGAGGATTCGCCGGATTTCATCTCCTATCTGCACTGGATGCATTACGCCGAGGGCTCGGCCATGCTGCCCGTCATGCTGACGCTCTATACGATGCGCCTCGGCGACGCGGCCGCACCGCTGCGGCCCCGCCTCGAAAGCGAAGTCGCCAATCATTTCGGCTATCTGGAAAGTGAACTCGGCGACCGGGAATTCTTCGTCGGCAATAAGCTGTCGGGTGCCGATTTCCAGATCGTCTTCGTACTGGAAGCTGCGAAGTCGCTTGGCCTGCTCGCGCCCTATGCCGGACTCAATACCTATCTCGACCGTATTCACGCACGGCCCGCCTACAAGCGCGGCGTCGAGCGCGGCGGCCGTTACGACCTCGGCTGACCGGGTTCAGGCATTCGCATAGCTGATGCCGAGATAGATCGCGGCCGCCATCGCAACGGCGATGGCAATGGCGACGATGGCAACCGTTGCGCCGAGTGCGACGATTGCCCCGTCATGTTCCACAAGGCCGATCCCGACGACGAAACAGGAAATCGCCGGTAGCCAGCCCGTGAGCGGCAATGGAAGGCAGAGCACCACGCCGGTCACCAGCATCAGCACTCCGAGCACCGTTTCCGCACGCCCCTGAAAAAGGCTCGTATACCGCGTTCGCGTGAACCGCGAGAGCGGCCGTGCAATGGGCAGCGCCTTGAGTGCGCCGGCCCGCCAGCGGTCGCGCGCGATGAAGCGCCGCGTGATGAAGTCCGGAAACCAGAGCGCCGGCCGGCCCAGCGCCATCTGCGTTGCGATGAAAAGAATGGGAAGACCGAGGATCATGTTCGTCCCCGGCGGCAAAGGCAGCATGTTCATGAAACCGACGATCATGAAGCCCCAGCCGAAGCTGCGATCGCCGAGCGATTCCAGCACTTCGCCGAAACTGCTTCCCTCGGGCTTCTTGCGCGTGCCGACCTGTGCGAGGCCCCGGATCGCGCCGCTCCGTCTCTTTTTCATGCAAATATGGCCCAAGAACTCATTGGGCAGCATCTAACACTTTTTGCCGACAAGCGTCACTGCGGCATCTGCGAACGGGCTTGCCTGCGGCTTCAGACCCGTCGAAGCGCGCTGCGCATGGCGCCGGCGAAATCCTGCACCGTCCGCGACACGAGCCCGATTGAATATCCGGCAAATATGACGGCTGCGGCGACGGCATAGACCTGCATGGCCGCATCGCTTGCCATGACCGTCCAGACGGATTCCAGACAGGAATACACGCCACGGTAAGCCTCGCCCAGATATCTGAGAGTGCTATTCTCGTTCATCCCCGCTCCTCCCCAAGAGCTAATGGAAAAGCATAACGGGATCGGCGGGCAGGAAAGAAGGAAAATCGCACGGCCATGGATGGTAAAACAGGAAGTTCAGCCCCCATGGGCTGGCATCTCTACATCCTGGAATGCGCCGGCGGACGGCTCTATACCGGCATTGCGCGCGACGTGGAGGCTCGTTTCCGGGCCCATGCCGCAGGGAAAGGCGCCAAATTTACCCGGAGCTACCGGCCGGAGCGGATCGTCTTCATACGGCCCTTCGAGAGCCGGGCGGACGCTCTTCGGGAGGAGCATGCCGTCAAGAAACTGTCGGCAGCCGCCAAGCGGGAATTGATTCGCGCCGGATACCGATGATGAGCGCGCCCCCCGCCCCTTTCGAATACCGCCCACCCGCCGAACCCTGGCTCACCGTTCTGCACTGCGACAACGACCTGCTGGTGCTCGACAAGCAAAGCGGGCTTCTTTCGGTAGCCGGGAAGCCCGAGGGCCATGAGGATTGCCTGGAGGCGCGGGCCAGGGCGCGCTATCCGCAGGCGCGTCTCGTCCACAGGCTCGACCGCGAGACATCCGGCGTGATGGTGATGGCGATGAATGCGAATGCGCAGCGCCATCTCGGCCTGCAGTTCGAACGGCGCACGCTGTCCAAATCCTATGTCGCGCGCGTATGGGGCCATGTCGAAGGAGAGTGCGGGCGGATCGACCTGCCGCTTGCGACCGATGCGGCCGCGCGTCCGAAACAGAAAGTCGATGTCGAAAACGGGAGAGCGGCAATAACGGAGTGGCGGGTGATTGCCCGCGAGGAAAACGCGACCAGACTATTGCTGCATCCGCTTACCGGCCGCTCGCACCAGATCCGCGTTCACCTCATGAGCATCGGCCATCCGATACTCGGCGACACGTTCTACGCCATGGGCGATGCACGCGCCGCGGCGGCGCGCCTGCAGCTTCACGCCGAAACGCTCACGCTCCGCCACCCCACTGGCGGACGGCATTGCAGCTTCACGCAACCTTGCCCGTTCTGATCCCTCAGCCCGATACGCTGTGGCGGATCGTGACGCTGGTCGAATTCGAGTTCGAGTTGCTGTTGAAGTTCGAGTTCACATTGACGTTGGTGTTGGAGTTGTAATTGTAGTTGAAATTGTAATTGCCGCCGGTCGCGCAGGCATGTGCCGGCGTCGCCCCCAGAAGAACGAAGAGAGCGGCGCCGCCCGCGACGGCGAACATGGCGGCCGTCAGCATCAGCCGGCGGGGGGAATAAATCGGCAGTCGCGTCATTTTGCGGCACCTCACGTTCGAAATTGGCACAGACCGGCCGTGCTGGAGCGCCGGTCACCGGATTTCCCTTTCACAGAGCAATAGCCATGCCGCACCTCTGCGCGCCGAGATGAACCCCGACGCGGCGGCTCCCGCATGGCAGGCAGCCCGCTGGCTTGAAGCATGGTCTCTCGCATTGTGTTGAACGCGGTGGTAGCGGAGGACGGATTCGAACCGCCGACACGCGGATTATGATTCCGCTGCTCTAACCAACTGAGCTACTCCGCCCCGGGAAACCGCAGAAAACCGCGGATCGGGAGCCGTCAGGACCCGAGGAGCCCCGGATATAAGGGGCGACATGCCGGGCTGTCAAGCAAGCGGGGCAACCCGCCGCCAACACCCGGTAAATCGAGGGATTCAGAGGGGGAAACCGGCCTTAGGCCAGCTGTGCGCTCTCGCCCACGGGCCCTTCCTGCGACACCGCTGCCTTGCGGAAGCGCAGCATGGTGAAGAGTCCGAAAGGCTTGAGGCTCACGGTCTCGACGAGTTCAAGCGTCGTCGCACCGGTGATCGTCTCGGCGCGGAAATCGGGGTGCCAGCCAAGCGCCCGCGCGGCCGGCGCCATGAAACTTTCGACCCAGCCGCGTAGCCCGTGATCCTGCGCGAAGTGATTGACGATGAGAACCTCGCCGCCCGGCGCGCAGACCCGCTCGAGCTCGCGTAGCACTTTCATGGGATCGGGCACGACGGTCATCACATACATCGCCACCACGGTGTCGAAAGACGCCGTGTCGAAAGTAAGCTCCGACGCATCCATTTCATAAAGCGCGGCGATATTGCCGAGATGCTTTTCGCGCACGCGTTGCCGCGCAATGCGCAGCATGTCGGGTGAAAGGTCGATGCCGGTCACGGTGAGATGGGGTGCATAGCGCGGCAGCGCGACGCCTGTACCGACACCGACCTCGAGCAGATTGCCCGTGCGCCGGTTGATGATGTCGATGGCGCGCTTGCGCCCGGCATCGGCGATCGGACCGAAGGAAAAATCATAAACGGGCGCCCAGCGCGCATAGGCCTTGATGACCGATTTTTCGTCTATACGCGCGATCCCGTTCAAAATCCCGACCCCTTGGAATTGACCTGGCAACTGTGGAGGCTCTTGTCCCGTTCGGCAACACTATATCCGAGCGAATAAGGCCAAATTGCGTTTTCACATGCGCGCCACGCGCGCCTCTTCCGCTGCATCCGGTGCCACCGTCCAGCCGCTTTCCGTCCGCGCAATCCAGCCGCCGCCGAGCACGCGCGCAGGATCGGCCGCATCGTAGAAGACGCAGGCCTGCCCCGGCGCCACCCCGCCCTCGCCTTCGGCAAGCGTCACCAGAGCTCCATCCGGGGCGCTCTCAAGGAGCGCCGTTACCGGCTCCCGCGTCGAGCGGACACGGGCAAGAATTTCGATGCCGCCCGCGGGCAGGCCGGCAAGCGGAAGATCGCCGAGCCAGTTAACGTCGCGCAGGTGCAGCCGGCGCGTTTCGAGCGCGCCCTTCGGGCCGACGATTACCCGCCGCTTCGAGGGATCGAGCCTGACCACGAAAAGCGGCTCGCTCTCCGGCCCGTCCGCGCCGATGCCGAGGCCCTTCCGCTGGCCGATGGTGAAGTTGATGATGCCGTCATGCCGGCCGAGCACGCGTCCGTCGAGATGAACGATATCGCCCGGCTCCGCCGCATCCGGCCGCAGCTTCTGCACGATGGTCGTGTAGCGTCCCGAGGGCACGAAGCAGATATCCTGGCTGTCCGGCTTCTGCGCGACGCCAAGTCCCATGCGCGATGCAAGCTCCCGCGCCTCGGGCTTCGTCAGTTCGCCGAGCGGAAAGCGGAGAAAATCGAGCTGATCGCGCGTGGTGGTAAAGAGAAAGTAGCTCTGGTCGCGGTCGAGATCGCGCGGGCGGCGCAGCTCGCGCCCTGCCTTGCCCGGCCTGCTCGAGATGTAATGGCCCGTTGCAAGCGCCGCCGCGCCAAGATCGCGCGCCGTGTCGAGCAGGTCGCGAAACTTCACCCGCTCGTTGCAGCGTACGCAGGGGATCGGCGTCTCGCCTGCCGCATAGGAAGTGGCGAAGTCTTCCATCACGGCCTTGCGGAAACGGTCTTCATAATCGAGCACGTAATGCGGAATGCCGATCTGCTCGGCAACGCGCCGCGCGTCGTGAATGTCCTGTCCCGCGCAACAGGCGCCCTTTCGCGCCACTGCCGCACCATGGTCGTAAAGCTGCATGGTGATACCCACCACGTCATAGCCCTGCTCCTTGAGGAGCGCAGCCGTCACCGAACTGTCCACGCCGCCCGACATGGCGACGACAACCCGCGTTTCCTCCGGGCGACCCGGAAGATCGAGGCTGTTCAGTCCCGTCTTTTCGTCGAAGGCGATGCGCATGATGCGGCTCCTGCCCGGCAAAACCTGCCGGGTCGGCAGGGAATATCGGGGCGCCGCCCCGGCGCGTCAAGCCCAAGTCAATGAATTGATTGAGATTTTTGATTTCGTGGCGCTGGCCTGCCGTTTGCTTCCTTGGGGCTGGACCGCATTTTCGACCAGGTGACCCAATGGATTTGTCTTCTTCGGCCACGCAGCGCAGCGCGACTTCCGATGCGCTTTCGATCCAGCCCGGCTCCGTCCGCGTGACGACCCCGAGCGCTGCCAATGAGTTCGCGCGCCATCTCGCCGAAAATACCCGCTCCGACGCAGGCCGCCGCCGCGACGATCGCACCGCCGAGCGCGCGCCCGACCGCGCCCGCGAGGCCCGCAGCGACCGGGACGAGAAGCGCAAGATCGAGGACGACCGCCCTGCGGAGGACAACACCGAAGCGCAGGAGAGCACCGCCGCACCGGAGGAGGTGACGGTTGCACAGGTGATCGGTGCCGAACTGCCGGTCACGAATGAACCGTCCGCCAAGGTCGTGGACGATCCAGCGCTGAAGCTGGCGGAGACGCCGGATAGCGGCGTTCTTGCCGGTGAGGAGGCGCCTGACCTCGTCATGGATGTCGCTGCCGACGCGCCCGCCGCGGCGCCGGTTGCCGACCTGCCCCAAGAAACGGCCGCGCCCGCCACCGGCACTTCCACCCATGATGCGGCGCCGGACCAGGCGGCAAAGGCCACCGCACCCAAGGCGGAGCATCCCGGCCAGCAGCAGATGGTGAACAAGCCCGGCGAGACGAACGCGGCGCCGGTCGAAACGGCCGATACGCAGGCCCGCGCGCAGCCGGAAATGAACAAGACGCAGCAGCAGGCGGCGGCGACGGACAGCGTTGGCGACGACGCGGCCGAAACCACAGTTGCTCAGGCAAAAGCCGTGGAAGACACAAAGCCCGCCAAGGGCCTTGGTCAGGAAGCCGCTGAAAAACTTGCAGGCAAGAAAGCCGAAGCGAAGGAGAACGGCGAACTGCCGAAGGCCGCGCTGCAGACGGTCCAGCAGGTGGCGCAGCAGATCCTGCGTGCCGCAGCCATGCCCGCGCAGCGCACGCCGCTCATCGGCATGCCCGCCATCGAAGGCGCGGGCGCCCTGCGCAGCGGCGACATGCCGGGCTCCGCGCTCCCACAATCTTCCCTCCAGAACGGCACATCGGCCACGGTGCGTATCGGCACCCTGCCCGGACAGAGCCAGCCGACGCAGGTGCCCGCAGCCGCCATCGCGCTGCAAATGGCGCGCAACCTTCAGAAGGGCATCAGCCGCTTCGATATCCGTCTCGATCCGCCGGAAATGGGCCGCATCGATGTCCGCATGGAAGTCCGCAAGGACGGACATGTCGTCGCCCATATGTCGGTCGAGCGGCCCGAAACGCTCGATCTGCTGCAACGCGACGCACGCGCGCTTCAGCAGGCGCTGAACAATGCCGGCCTGCAAGCCGACAGCGACAGCCTCAACTTCTCGTTGAAGGATGGACGCGGCGACGGCTCGGACAGCGGCTTTGCCGGCACGGATGGCATCCGCGGCGGCGAGGAAGCCGAGGACGAAACAGCGCTGCAGCCGCTCTACAACATCAATCTCGCTGTCGATGGCGGCGTCGACATCCGCGTCTGACGCGAGGGAGTTTCCACCCATGGATATCGCATCGGCCAATGCCGCCCTTCAGGCTGCAACCTATGGCGGCAAGTCGTCGGCGGCCTCCGCAGCGCTTGCCGGGAACTTTGATACGTTCCTGCGCCTGCTGACCACGCAGCTCATGCATCAGGATCCGACCAATCCGATGAGCTCGGATCAGTTCACGCAACAGCTCGTCCAGATGTCGGGCGTGGAACAGTCGATCCAGACCAACCGAAACCTTGAGCTGCTGCTGATCGCCAACTCGGTCCAGAACGCCAATCTGGCCGTGTCGTTGCTTGGCAAGGAAGTGACGGGGTCGGGCACCGGCGCCCTGCTCGAAAGTGGAGAGGCCCGCTGGAGCTTCGCCACCGCCGCCGACGCGCCCGATACCATTCTCCAGGTCATCAACAGCGATGGCGCCACCGTCTATACCGAGCGGATGAGCGCCGACAAGGGCAGCCACCAGTTCACCTGGGACGGTAAGGACGCCAATGGCAGCACCCTGCCCGATGGCACCTATTTTTTGAAAGTCACTGCCAATTCCGCCACCGGCGCCCCCGTCGCTGTGGACACGCGCACGACCGGCATCGTTACCGCCATCGACATGAGTTCGACCGATCCGCTTCTGACCATTAACGGAGCGCAAATCCGTTATTCCCAGATCACCGCGGTAAAGCAGCCGGGTTCGACCTGAGAGAGCGGGTTTCGTCCCGCAATGAAACGCCTAAGTCTTTGATTTTGGAGAAATTTTACCAAGGCACTTAGCCGTTTTTTAAAAGCCCCCGGCCTATGCTCCCAGCATGCGATGAGTACGGAGAATAAAGTTCGATGAGTGAACACCAGACCGTGAAGGTCAACTACGTGATCGGCCCCGACGGGAGCCCGCTCACGATCGCTGACCTGCCGCCGCCGGACACGAAGCGCTGGGTGATCCGTCGCAAGGCCGAAGTCGTCGCCGCCGTTCGCGGTGGCCTGCTCAGCCTGGACGACGCTTGCCGCCGCTACACGCTGACGGTGGAAGAATTCCTGAGCTGGCAGCGGTCCATCGAACGCCATGGGCTTGCGGGTCTGCGCGCGACCCGCGTTCAGCAGTACAGGCAGTGAGATAGAAGAGTATCTGCGTACTTGCTGTCCTCTCGGGCGCCGGCGGAACCTCCCTCCGCCGGCGCTTTTCATTTTATTTGCCCCCTTCCCGGGCTACCCGGCAAAAATTGCCGGGCCCGTTAAACATCTGTTTAGGCTGCAGGCGGTAATTTCTGCCTAGCGGCAAGGGGACCCCCGATCGGGCAAGATGGATCGGGCATCCGGGGCAAAGGAATTGCACCACACCTCCTGTCGGGCACGGGCACAGGTCCAGAAACGGGCTCACGGCTTGCGCACTGACAAGAAGAGGTGGGTACGTGAGCGATTTTTCGGCATTTCTCAGGTCACTGGGCACAGTCCGGCTTGCAGCGCTGGCACTTGTCGCCGTGACCCTTCTTGGTTTCTTCGGCTTTATCGCGATGCGCATGGGCGGCGAGCCCAAGGCGCTGCTCTTCTCCGATATCGGCATCGAAGACGCCGCGAAAATGACTGCCGAACTCGACACCGCCAAGGTACCCTACGAAATTCGCGGCAATGGCAGCATGATCTATGTGCCGCAGTCCGAAGTCCCCCGCCTGCGCATGATGCTGGCCGGCAAGGGCCTGCCCGCGGGCGGCACCGTGGGCTACGAGATTTTCGACAATGCCGACTCGCTCGGCACGACGAGCTTCGTCCAGAACATCAATCATCTGCGCGCGCTCGAAGGCGAGCTGGCGCGCACCATCCGCGCGATCGAAGGCATTCAGGCCGCTCGCGTCCACCTCGTCCTTCCGGAACGGGAACTCTTTTCGCGCGACCGCCGCGAGCCCACGGCCTCGATCGTCCTCAAGGTGTCCCGTAACTCGCTCAGCACCCAGCAGGTGAAGGCGATCCAGTATCTCGTCTCTTCCGCCGTGGACGGGCTCGTGCCCGGGCGCGTTTCGATCGTGGACGAGCGCGGCACCCTCCTCGCCAGCGGCACCGGCGACGATGCGCAAGCCATGCTCGCAAGCTCGGTCGACGAGCGCCGCACAAATTACGAGACACGGCTGCGCACGCATCTCGAGAACATTCTTCAGCGCGTCGTCGGCGCGGAAAAGGCCCGCGTCGAAGTCGCCGCGCAGATGGACTACAACCGTATCACGCAGACCTCGGACACCTTCGACCCGGCAAGCCAGGTCGTCCGCTCGACGCAGACGGTGGAAGATTCCTCCACCAGCTCCGACGGCGTGCGCAATGACGGCGTCACGGTCGGCAACAATCTGCCGAACGCCAATCTCGCGGGCGGCGAAGGCGAAAGCGGCTCCCGTCAGGCCGCGAACCGCACGGAAGAAACCGTCAACTACGAAATCTCCCGCACCACCAAGACCGAGATCATGGAGCCCGGCCGCGTGAAGCGCCTCTCCGTTGCGGTGCTTGTGGACGGCGCCTATGCGCCCGACTCCGAAGGCAACATGGTCTATACGCCGCGCTCGGAGGAAGAACTGTCGAAGATCGCCGCCCTCGTGAAATCGGCGATCGGCTTCGACGAGGCGCGCGGCGACCAGGTGGAAGTCGTGAACCTCCAGTTCGCGGAGACGCCTCGCATGGAGATCGGCGCTGACGATGCGACCGAACCTGGCCTCTTCGATTTCGGCCGCGCCGACATCATGCGCCTCGCCGAACTCGCCGTGATCGGTGTTCTCGCGCTGATCGCCATGTTCTTTGTGTTGCGTCCGCTGATCGCGCGCATCGCGCCCGGGATCGCCGGTGCCGCTTCGGCTGGCGGCCAGCCGGCGCTTGCCGGCGCACCCGGAAGCCTCGCCCTCGCGGACGGCAGTGACGACGGCATAGCGGGCGCCCTGCCCTCGCCCGACCAGCTCAGCGAGGACATGCTCATCGACATCGCCCAGGTTGCAGGCAAGGTGAAGCAGTCTTCTGTCCGCAAGATCGGCGAACTCGTCAACAACCATCCCGACGAATCGATCTCCATTCTCCGCAGCTGGCTGCATGAGACCGCGTGAGGAACTGAACCGTGGCAACCGCACCCAAGATCAAGGACGACAAGACCCTGACCGGTCCCCAGAAGGCTGCGATCTTCATGCTCGCGCTCGGCGCGGACGATGCCGCGCCGCTCTGGGAAATGTTCGACGAGGACGAGATCCGCGAAATGTCGCAGATCATGTCGTCGCTCGGCACCATTCAGGCCGGCACGGTCGAGAAGCTTCTTGTCGAGTTCGCATCGAAAGTGTCGGGCACCGGCGCGCTCGTCGGCTCCTATGAATCGACCGAACGGCTCCTGATGCGCTTCCTTCCGGAAGACCGCGTCAATTCGGTCATGGACGAAATTCGCGGCCCCGCCGGCCGCACCATGTGGGAAAAGCTCGGCAATGTGAATGAGGCCGTGCTCGCAAGCTACCTCAAGAACGAATACCCGCAGACCGTGGCCGTCGTGCTGACGAAGATCCGCTCGGAACACGCTGCGCGCGTCCTCACGCATCTGCCGGAGGACTTCGCGCTCGAGGTTGTGACGCGCATGCTCCGCATGGAATCGGTGCAGAAGGAAATTCTCGACAAGGTCGAGCAGACGCTCCGCTCGGAATTCATGTCGAACCTGTCGCGCACCAATCGCCGCGACAGCCATGAACTCATGGCGGAAATCTTCAACAATTTCGACCGCCAGACGGAAGGCCGCTTCCTCGCTGCGCTTGAAGAGCGTGCCCGCGAAAGCGCCGACCGCATCAAGGCGCTCATGTTCACTTTCGAGGACCTTGGCAGGCTCGACCCCGGCGGCGTCCAGACGCTGCTCCGCTCGGTGGACAAGAACAAGCTCGGCATCGCCCTCAAGGGCGCTTCGGACACGCTGCGCGATCTCTTCTTCGCCAACATGTCCGAACGTGCGGCGAAGATCCTGCGCGAAGACATGGAAATGATGGGCCCCGTCCGCCTGAAGGATGTGGATGAAGCCCAGATGACGATGGTCAACGTGGCCAAGGACCTGGCGAACAAGGGCGAGATCATGCTCGCGTCCGAAGGCGCCGACAATGAACTCATTTATTGATCGGCATCGAAACGAGATGGGCACCCAGGCGCACACCATGAAGCAGGCCGTGAAGTTCACCTTCGACACGTATTTCGGCGACGGGCCGAAGCAGGCTCATCGCGCGCCCGACGTCGAGATGCGGGTGACCGAAGCCGATGTCGAGAACGCCCGCAAGATCGGTTATGCTGAGGGCTTCTCGGCCGGCGAGCGGGAAGCCGTCGCGCGTGCCGACGAAAGCCTCGCCAACTCGATACGCCAGCTGGCCGAGAGCTCTGCCGCGCTTCTGGCCGCGCTCGACAGCCAGATCGCAATTTCGCGCAAGGAATCCGTGTCCGTCGCACTCGAGGCGGCGCGCAAGCTTGCGCCCGCCTTGATCGCGACCCGGCCGGAAGCCGAGATTGAGGCCGTCCTTCGCGAATGTCTTTCGCATCTGAACCGCGAACCGCACATCCTGCTCCGCGTTTCCGTCTCGCTCGTCGAAGGCCTGAAGGAAACCGTCGACCGCATGGCGATGGAACGCGGGCTTGCCGGCCGCATCATCCTGCTCGGCGAACCCGCGCTGCAGGAAGGCGATTGCGTCGTCGAATGGGCGGATGGCGGCGTTGTCCGCAACCGCGAGGAAATCGCCGAAGAAATTACGGGCATCGTTGCCCGCTACATCGAAACGCTGTCGCCTGCGCATGGCGACGCCGACGCGCTTGCCATGCCGGAGCCCTCGCGCCCGGCACAGGCGCAGTCCTGAGAAATCTGAAGGAGCAAACCCATGGCCGAGCATGACGAAGAAGTCTCCCTGCCCGATCTCACCGACGCCGCGCCGCTGCCTGCGGACGTGCCCGCGATGACGGCGGAGGACGAGGAACAGGTTCGCACCGGGCAGGACCTCGAAGCCGTTTTCGACGTGCCGGTGAATGTTTCTGCCGTGCTTGGCAAGACACATATGGAAGTGTCGAACCTGCTGAAGCTCGGCCGCGGCGCGATCGTGGAACTCGACCGCAAGGTCGGCGAGGCCATCGACATCTATGTGAACGATCGCCTCGTTGCCCGTGGCGAAGTCGTCGTGGTGGATGACCGCCTCGGCGTGACCATGACCGAAATCGTCAAGGGCGGGATCGGCTAACCCCTTCTCCTCTTGAACCGGACTTACTCGTAGCAGCATAGAAAGTAGAGGAGCCGCAGATGCGCCTTCTGATCGTCGGAACCCTGAACGGACAGCTCTCCACCGCCACCAAGATGGCGATGTCGAAGGGCGCCAAGGTGACGCATACCGAAACGGTAGACCAGGCGATCGAAACCCTGCGCGCCGGCCGCGGCGCTGATCTGATGATGGTCGACGTCGCCGCGGATATTTCGAGCCTCATCCCGCGGCTCCAGGCCGAACATATCTGCATTCCCGTGGTGGCTTGCGGCGTCGAAACCGATGCGCGCGCCGCCGTGAATGCCATCCGTGCAGGCGCCAAGGAATATATCCCCCTGCCCCCGGACGCCGAACTCATCGCGGCCGTGCTCGCGGCCGTCGCCGAGGACAATCATGCACTCGTCTTCCGCGATGCGCGCATGGCTGGCGTCGTGAAGCTCGCCGATCAGGTCGCGCCGTCCGACGCCTCGATCCTCATCACCGGCGAATCCGGCACCGGCAAGGAAGTCATGGCGCGCTATGTCCATGACCGCTCGCTCCGCCGCGACAAGCCCTTCATCTCCGTGAACTGCGCCGCGATCCCCGAAAACCTGCTCGAGTCGGAACTCTTCGGCCATGAGAAGGGCGCCTTCACCGGCGCAGTGGCCCGCCGTATCGGCAAGTTCGAGGAAGCCGATGGCGGCACGCTGCTGCTCGACGAAATCAGCGAAATGGACATCCGTCTCCAGGCGAAGCTCCTCCGCGCCATTCAGGAGCGCGAGATCGATCGCGTCGGCGGGAAGACTCCGGTTAAGGTTAATATCCGCATCATCGCGACATCGAACCGGGACCTGCAGTCCGAAGCTCGCGCCGGCCGCTTCCGCGAAGACCTCTTCTATCGTCTGAATGTGGTGAACCTTCAGCTTCCGGCCCTGCGCGAGCGCCCGGCCGATATCCTGGCGCTGGCCGATCACTTCTCTGCCCGCTATGCGAAGGCGAACGGTCTCGCGCCCAAGGCCCTTGCCGCGGAAGCACGCGACTTCCTGACCCGGCACCGCTGGGCAGGCAATGTGCGGGAGCTCGAAAACACGATGCACCGCGCCGTCCTTCTCTCGACCGCCGACGAAATCGACGTGAGCGCCATCCGCCTGCCTGACGGCACACGCCTCGACGACGCGCCGCTTGGCGGCGTCGCACAGAAGGCGGCAGCCGCCGCCGATGCAGCCTCCCGCGCCTTTGTCGGCAAGACGGTCGCCGAGGTCGAACAGGACCTCATCCTGCAAACGCTCGATCATTGCTTCGGCAATCGCACGCACGCCGCGAACATTCTCGGCATTTCCATCCGCACCTTGCGCAACAAGCTCAAGGAATATGGCGAGCAGGGCGTTTCCATTCCGACGCCGGGCGAAGCGCGGCCGCAATTCGGCTGAGACCTGACGGAAGTTCAGAGTTGGTGGGAACGATTAAATGACTGACGTGAGCGGCTCGGCCGGAAAAAAGGGAATGTTCGACGGATTGTCCGGCGTGACGCCGGGCAGCGTCCTGTCGAGCGTTCTGAAGCGTGGCGACCTCGCGCTCGCTCTCGGCGTCATGGCGATCATCGTCGTGCTGATCCTGCCGATGCCGGCCTTCATGCTCGACTTCTCGCTTGCGATCTCGATCACCTTTTCGGTGCTCGTGCTGATGACGGCGCTCTTCATCCAGAAGCCGCTCGAATTCAGCGCCTTCCCGACCGTGCTTCTCATCGCGACCATGCTGCGCCTTGCGCTGAACCTTGCCTCCACACGCCTCATTCTCGGCAATGGCCATGAGGGTACGGACAGCGCCGGCAAGGTCATCGAGGCCTTCGGCAACTTCGTGATGCAGGGCAATTTCGTGATCGGCGTGATCGTCTTCGCGATCCTCGTCATCGTGAACTTCGTCGTCATCACCAAGGGTTCGGGCCGCATCGCCGAAGTCGCGGCGCGCTTTACCCTGGATGCCATGCCCGGCAAGCAGATGGCCATCGACGCCGACCTTTCAGCCGGTCTTATCGACGAGAAGGAAGCGCGCGAGCGCCGTTCGAACCTCGAAAAGGAAAGCTCCTTTTTCGGTGCCATGGACGGCGCCTCGAAGTTCGTGCGCGGCGACGCGATCGCCGGCCTGCTCATCACCTTCATCAACATTGTCGGCGGCATCATCGTCGGCGTCGCCCAGAACAATCTGGGCTTCGGCGAAGCCGCGCATACCTATACGCTGCTGACCATCGGCGACGGCCTGGTGAGCCAGATTCCGGCGCTGATCGTTTCTACCGCCGCAGGCCTCCTCGTTTCGAAGGCCGGTGTCGAAGGCGCCGCAGATCAGGCGCTGTTCGATCAGCTCTCGGGCTATCCTCAGGCGCTCGGCATGTCGTCCTTCGTCATGGGCACAATGGCCTTCCTGCCCGGTCTTCCGGCCATTCCCTTCCTCGCCCTTGCTGGCGGCGCGGGCGGCCTCGCTTACTATCTGACCAAGACCCGTAAACAGCGGGCGCTGGACGCTGAAACCGAGCGCGAGACGGCGGCCGAAGCGGCGCCTCCCGTAGACGAGCCGATCAGCACTGCGCTCAAGATGGACGAACTCCGCCTCGAGATCGGCTATGCGCTGCTGCCCCTCATCAACGGCAAGGACCACAAGAAGCTCACCGACCAGATCAAGGCGCTGCGCCGCCAGATCGCGAGCGACATGGGCTTCGTCATGCCGTCGGTCCGCATTCTCGACAATGTCCAGATCGACTCGAACTCCTATGTCTTCCGCGTAAAGGAAGTGGAGGCCGGCCGCGGCGAAGTCTATGTCGGCCAGCTTCTCGTCATGGATCCGCACGGCAACCAGATCCAGCTGCCGGGCCTGCACACGACGGAGCCCGCCTTCGGTCTGCCGGCCACCTGGATCGACGAAGGCCTGCGTGAGGAAGCCTCCTTCCGCGGCTACACGGTCGTCGATCCGCCGACGGTGCTGACCACGCATCTGACCGAAATCATCAAGGACAATATGGCCGACCTGCTTTCCTACGCGGAAGTGCAGAAGCTCCTCGACGAACTCGGCAAGGAACACAAGAAGCTCGTCGAGGATCTCGTGCCGTCGCAGATCACGGTCACCGGAATCCAGCGCGTGCTGCAGACGCTGCTCACCGAGCGCATCTCCATCCGCGACCTTGCCGCCATCATGGAAGGCATCGCCGAGGCCGTGGGCCATACGCAGAGCCTTACCCTCATCACGGAGCATGTTCGCGCGCGCCTCGCCCGCCAGATCTGCGCCGCCCATTCGGATGCGAACAACGCGCTGCCGCTCGTCACCATGTCGCCACGCTGGGAGCAGGCCTTTGCCGAATCCTTGATCGGCCAGGGCGAAGAAAAGCAGCTCGCCATGCAGCCCTCCATGCTGCAAGAGTTCATTTCCTCGATGCGCGACCGCTTCGAGGAAGCGGCACAGGCGGGCGATGTGCCGGTGCTGCTGACGAGCCCCGGCGTCCGGCCTTATGTCCGCTCGATCGTGGAGCGCTTCCGCCCGCAGACATTCGTCATGTCGCAGAACGAAATCCATCCGCGCATCAAGCTGCGCACCGTGGGGAGCATCTGATCCGCGGCCGGTTCGCCGCCCGAAGCCCGAGAGGACCGGGCGCGACGCCGGCTTTCGGCCCGCAGGCGCAAGTCGGCAGCGGCGTCCGCCCCGGACGTAAACCTCAAAAAGCGAGGAAAGCCGCCATACCCGACGCTTTCATGACGGCTTTGCAACGCATGCTGACTTTTTTGCGCTGCAAATAACTAGACCTTGTCCCAATTTGGGCTAACCTCACGCCACGCAACGACATGCTGCGCCGGCGTGGTGGCCGGCCCGCACTGTCTGCCTGGAAGAGGGGGCTCTTCCATTGGTAACGCTTGAGGGGGACAAGATGGAACTCAACGAATATCTGAACCAGGCGCTCACATGGGCGCGCATGGGCTTCGACACCGTCAATTCGATTCAGGGCCTGGTGATCGCACTCATCGCCGCGATCCTGATGAACCGTTACGGCCGCATCCTGGTCTATGCTGTCGGCGCCACCGTGGTTCACGAACTCGTCAATATCGGCCGCAACTTCTATGCGGGCGCGGCGAACCCGCTGCCGGACTACCTCAACATGGACGTGCTGCAGCTCGTCGGCATCCGCTTCGTCGGATATCTGATCGCCATCAGCCTGATCTATCTCGTGCGGCGGCTTTTTCTCCGCGGCTGAAGCAGGCCTGAATCTTCCGAGCCGCCCCGGCCTTGCCGGGGCGGTTTTTCTTTTCAGTCGCGGAAATTCACATATTGAAGCGGCTGCTCGATCTTGAGCCCCTTCACGAACTGGATGGTTTCCTGAAGGTCGTCGCGCTTCTTGCCGGAGACGCGTAGCTCGTCGCCCTGAATAGCGACCTGCACCTTGATGCCAGATCCCTTGATGTCCTTCACGATGCGCTTCGCGAGTTCCTTGTCTATGCCCTCGCGGATCGCAACCTTCTGGCGGACGCTCTGCCCCGCCGCTTTCTCAGGTTCCTTGTAGTCGAGCACACCGGCTTCCACCTGCCGCCGGGCGAGATGCCCCTGCAGCAGCTCATGCATCTGCTTCAGCTTCAGCTCGTCATCGGCCTTGATGGTGAGTTCCTGCTCGCTCCGCTCGACGCTGCAGTTCGACCCCTTGAAATCATAGCGTTGGGAAATTTCGCGCGTCACGTTCTGGAGCGCGTTGTCGATCTCGGCAAGATCGGTCTTGGAAACGATGTCGAAGGAGGGCATGGGCGTTGACCGCTGCTTATTGTGGCTGCGGTCATTCTAACCCAGAGGGACGTCCGGGAAAGTACGATTTAACTCAATGCCCGCGATGGATCGTGAGCGCGATCTCGTCGAGCTCAGCCTGTTCCACGCGCAGCGCCGCCTTGCGGACCTTGCGCTTGCGGCTGTCTTCGAGAAGCTCGTATTTCTTGAGCTCGCGGAAGGCGGCGGAAAGCTCTTCCTTCGCCACTTCGAGCTGTACTTCGAGGCCTTCGATCGATTCGAGAATATTCTCGCGGCGGCGGATCACTGATTTCGCGAACATCGGATAGGCGAAATGGGCCACATCGGAAATACCGGCCTTGCGCTGCTCGGCCTCGACCTGTGCCTCGAGATCCCGCTCGCGCTGCCGGAATTCGGCCAGCATGAGTTCGAGTTCCGCCACCTTGCGGCGCTTTTCGTCGACCTGGAACTTGTGAAGCCGGATCAGGGAGTCGCGGTTGCGCATCACTCAGCCTCCTCCTCTGCCGCCGGCTGCTTGTCGAGAAGCGCCGCCAGCGCGGCATAGCCATCCGCAAGGCTCGTCGCCTCGTGTTTGCCCTGCCCGAGAAATGCGTCGAGCCACGGCTGATAATGGATCGCCTCATCTACCTGCCGGTCCGATCCCGGACGGTAGGCGCCCAGGCGGATCAGCTCTTCCATGTCGTCATAGGTCGCAAGAAGGCCGCGCGCGCGCCTGATGAGCGCATTCTCTTCCGGCTCATTGCAGTCCGGCATGGTGCGCGACACGGACTTCAGAATATTGATCGCCGGATAACGCCCGCGCTCTGCGATGGCGCGCTCCATGACGATATGCCCGTCGAGAATCGAACGGACGGCATCGGCAACAGGCTCGTTGTGATCGTCGCCATCGACGAGAACGGTGAAAAGCCCTGTAATGCTACCCTTGCCCGTTCCGGGTCCGGCACGCTCCAGAAGTTTCGGCAGCTCGGCAAAGACGGTCGGCGTATAGCCCTTGCTCGTCGGCGGTTCGCCGGTCGAGAGGCCGATTTCGCGTTGCGCAATGGCAAAGCGGGTCACGCTGTCCATCATGCAGAGCACGTCTTCATCCCTGTCGCGGAAATATTCGGCAAGCGAGAGGGTGAGATAGGCCGCCTGGCGGCGCATCAGCGCCGGCTCGTCCGAAGTCGCGACGACGACCACGGAACGCGCAAGCCCCTCAGGTCCGAGATCGTCCTCTATGAATTCCTGTACCTCGCGGCCACGCTCGCCGATCAGACCGATCACCGAGACGTCGCAGGCGGTATTCCGCGCGAGCATCGACAGAAGGACCGACTTGCCGACACCGGAGCCGGCAAAGATGCCCATGCGCTGACCGCGGCAGACGGTGGTGAATGTATTGAGCGCGCGGACGCCGAGATCGACCTTGCCCTTCACGCGCTGACGCATATGAGCGGGAGGCGGCGTGTTGCGGAGCGGATAGGGCATGGCGCCCTGGGCGATCGGGCCCTTGCCGTCGATCGGCTCGCCGAAGGCATTGACCACGCGGCCGAGCCAGGCGGATGAGGGATAGACATGCGGCTCATCGGAAGACATCTCGGCCTTGCAGCCGACGCCGATGCCGGAAAGCGGCCCGAAGGGAAGGCACAAGGCGCGGTTGTCGCGGAAGCCGACCACTTCGCAGACGACCTGCTCGCCCGCGCGATTGGAAACGGAAAGGCGGCTGCCGATGCCCATGGCATGCAGCGGCCCGGCCACTTCAATCGTGAGGCCCTGAATGCTGACGACGCGCCCGTAATGCCTCACGTCGCCAAGCGCGCTGATTTCCGCCAACAATGCCTTCACGGGCCCCGGGCTCCCTCGCGTGGCGGCCATGCCGCCAGAAACCAATGAGCGAGGCCGCAGGACCCCGCCGTCCGAGGATCATGCCGCGAAGACTTTAAGACGGCGTAAACCCTGAAACCCGCGGGCCAGCTCCCCTTTTTGGCCGCAAGTCTTAACCGGAGAAGCCAGTCGGCTCCATTATGGTACTTGTTACAAATGGCGGATTTCCGCCAAAATCGTCCAATTCCAAGGGTTTGCAGACCGACCGATAAATTTTTCTGAATTTTTTTCGTTCTGATTAACCTTTGTTAACCAATTCGAATTAATGTCCCCGAATACGGATTAACCAAGCCACCGCGATCGAGGCACATCGGGATCGCCGGAGGGGGACCAATGCGAGTTCTGCTCATCGAAGACGACAGCGCGACGGCACAGAGCATCGAGCTGATGCTCAAGTCGGACGGGTTCAACGTGTACACGACCGACCTCGGCGAAGAAGGGGTCGATCTCGGCAAGCTCTACGATTACGACATCATCCTTCTCGATCTGAACCTGCCGGACATGAGCGGCTACGACGTTCTGAAGTCGCTGCGCGTGGGCAAGATCACCACCCCGATCCTCATTCTCTCCGGCCTCGCCGGCATCGAGAACAAGGTCCGCGGTCTCGGCTTCGGCGCCGACGACTACATGACCAAACCCTTCCACAAGGACGAGCTGGTCGCCCGCATCCACGCCGTGGTGCGCCGCTCCAAGGGCCATTCCCAGTCGGTCATTAATACGGGCAAGCTCACCGTCAACCTCGACACCAAGACGGTCGAGGTCGAAGGCAACCGCGTCCATCTGACCGGCAAGGAATATCAGATGCTGGAGCTTCTCTCGCTCCGCAAGGGCACGACCCTCACCAAGGAGATGTTCCTCAATCATCTCTATGGCGGCATGGACGAGCCGGAACTCAAGATCATCGACGTCTTCATCTGCAAGCTGCGCAAGAAGCTCGCCGTCGCGACCGGTGGCGATCACTACATCGAAACGGTGTGGGGCCGCGGCTATGTGCTGCGCGATCCGTCGGAAGGCGCGATGCCCGCAAAGGCTTCTGCCTGATACGACGCGGAAACCGGAATGCAAAAGGGCGCCTCTCGGGGCGCCCTTTTTTGTTTCCGCAAACGGTAGCGCGTTCAGACCCCCGCCCCGGCATCGGTGAACGACGCCTCGATCACGAAGGCATCGCCATCCATCCGCGCATCGATCGCAAGACCGAGCGAACGCGCGACAAGCCCGGTGAAATAGGGCTGCGCCGCCCGCGCATCGAGAAAGCGGTCCGCCGCGCGGCCGCCGAGAAACTTGTCCGTCTCCTCGGGCACGCGGGCCGCCTGGCCCGTCGAGCGGACGCGAAGCACGGGCTTGGCAAGTTCGCCTTCGACCTTCACCGCCACCTCGCCGCCGCGGGGAATGGCCGCCATGCCGATCAGAACCATGTTGAGCAGGAGCTTCACATAGTCCTTGCCGATGGTCGCGACCGGCGCGTCCCAGGCGAGCGAGGCCTTCTCGCCCATCATCAGGCCTTCGGCCACCGCCTTCGCGTCCTGAAGGTCGAGTTCGGCGCCCGCCGAGCCTGCGGCGCCGAAACAGAGCCGCGCGAACTGGAGCTTTGCGGAAGCCTGTGCGGCGCTCTTCGTGATGAGCTCCATCGCATGGGCCTTCATCTCCGGATCGTCGTCATCCGCCAGCACTTCAAGGCCGTTGGTGATCGCCCCGACAGGGCTGATGACGTCATGGCAGACCCGGCTGCACATCAAGGCAGCAAGCTCCAGCGCGGAAACTTCGGTCGTGTCGTTCATATCGAATTGCCCCGGCACCCCTGAAAGTCTAGAAAGCCTGATAGCATTGCACCGCCGTCAATGCCAGCCCCGCCGGGACATGAGAGGCAATCCAGCGGGGTCCGGCACAGGCCCAGGGACCAGAGTTTTGACGATTTCAGACAAGGCGGGCCTCACCCGCGAATTGCGCCGCATCGCCCTTCAGGCCGGCGCCGCCATCATGGATCATTACCAGACCGAATTCGAAGTCATCCGCAAGGACGACAACAGTCCGGTCACGGCTGCCGACAATGACGCCGAGGCGATCATCCTCGCCGCCCTTCGGCAAGTGGCACACGACATTCCGGTCGTCTCCGAAGAAGCGGCCGCCGCCGGGCATATTCCCGATGTCGGCCATGCCTTCTTCCTGGTCGATCCGTTGGATGGCACCAAGGAATTCATCAACAAGAACGGCGAATTCACGGTCAACATCGCGCTGATCGAGGACCGCCGTCCCGTCGCCGGCGTCGTCTATGCGCCGGCAAAGGAGCGCATGTTCTTCGGACATGGCCAGGGCCATGCCTTCGAGGAAACGGTTTCCGCCTGTCACAAGGGCCAGGCCGAAGGTGCGACGCGCGCCATCGCAGCGCGCCGCCCCGCCGATGACGGCCTCGTCGTCATCGCGAGCCGCACCCATCGCGACACGAAGACAGATGAGTACCTGAATCTCTACAAGGTGAAGGAGTTTCTCGCCGCAGGCTCCTCGCTCAAATTCTGCGTCATCGCCGCGGGAGAAGCCGATCTCTATCCCCGCCACGGCCGCACCATGGAGTGGGACACCGCGGCAGGCCATGCCGTTCTCGCCGCCGCGGGCGGCAGCGTAACCCAGCTCGACGGCACGCCGCTCATCTACGGCAAGACCGAACGCGGGCTCGATAATCCCTTCTTCGTCGCCCGCGGCATCACGGGCTGAGAACGCGAGAGCACCCTGCCCGGATCCGCTTCAAGGCGGATCCGGGCGCGGTGCTGTCGAGGCCGTCGGATATGCAAACAGGCCGGTGCGAACTGCGAACTGGCCCCCCGACCGTCGGAAGTCCGCACCGGCGTCCGCCACGCGGATGAAAGGCGGGCGGAAGAGCTTGCTGCGAGAGAAATAGCAAAGTGTGTGCCGCGCCTGCGGGGCCCGGAATGGGCCAGACCGGGCCTTTGGCATCAACACCGGAAGGCCTCCCGCCCCAAAACGGCCACCCGCGTGCCAAAACGGATCAGCTCAGGGCTTCTTCACCCAGCGGCCTGGCGCCGATTCCACATACTGGCCCGAGGCTGTCCGCTGGATGAGCTTCTCGCCGGCAAGGAGTTCCACAGAGGCAAGCGTTGCACCGGGCGTCCGGTTGGCGATTTCCTGGTAGGAACCGCGGCGCCGGCGATTGATCTCATCGACCATCTGGGTCACTTCCGGCGCCGGCTTGGCGGATACAATCCCGACATACCCGTTCAGTCTTTCGCCGACTATGCCCTGTGCCTTGGCGGAGTCGAGATCCATCGACCAGGCCGGCGCGGCGGCGAGAAAGGCGAACATGAACAAGGCGAGCGGGAGATGGCGTCGTGCGAAGGCGTACATGATCCTTGTCTCCCTCAGAACAGGTCGGGATTTTTGGCGAGAAGATCGTCGAGATCGCGGTCGACCCTGACGCGCACCTCCTGCTCGATCTTCACGTTGAGATTGATCTCGATGGGCTTGTCCGGCGCTTCGATCTTCACCGTCGGATTGCATCCCGCGATCAGCAGCGTCAGACCGCCCATCGCAACCGGCAGCACGAGGCGCCGCCCGCTCGAAAACCGTCGATCGTATTCTCGATATCTCTGCATATGCTTCTCTCGGATGCTCGGTGCTCGAAGGCCCTTCACGGTTTCGTCGCCGCATCTGGATGCTGCCGGATCAGTTCGAGCGGCCGGAGTCCAACCGTACCATGGCGGAAGAGGTCCGCAAGCGATCCTTCGACATTCACATTGATGGCAAAAGGATAGCCTTCATAGAGATCGGGGTTGGACCCGCGCAGCGAAAGACGCAGCACCACCGCGCCGTTCGCATTGCCGGAAAGGCCGCCACTCAATTCCGTGTAGTGAAAATTCCTGAGCGCGTCGGTCAGCAGCTTGGTCTGCTCGGTTTGCGCTGCATCGGTCGCCTCGCTCCGATAGACGATGACGCCCTTCTCGAGAGCCGCCAGCGAACCGTCGACGAGAATGGGATCGCCGTCGCGGATCATCACGGGAATGCGTCCGCCGATATGCCCCGTCGCCCGCAGGCCCGGCACTTCCGCAATCGCAAGCAGTTTTCCGAGATCTACATTCTCGACCGTGAGCAGGAAGACCGTATTGTCGGCAAGCACCGAAGCGCCTGACGATGTGAGGGTGAGCCTGCCATCGGCAAAGGGCCAACGGGCATCGACAAGTCTTATGCCGTCGCGGTCGGCTTCGAACGCGATCGTACCGCTCTCGAGCGGCACCCCGGCTTCGATCGAACGCACGGTGATTGTCTGCACACCTTTCGTGCGCGGGGGCACAAGGCGCGAGAACGCAAGTTCTCCATCGATCCCGCGCAGGGTCGCCGCCGATGTGACCAGGCCGACATCGCGGAGCGTGGCATTGCCGGATGTCGAAAGTGCCGTCCGGGAAAGCGTGGCATCCGCATTGTAGGAGAGGCCCCCGCTCACCTGCATCACGGTGGTGCCGAGCACGGGCAGAATGAGATGCGGTTCCAGACGGCCCGGCGCAAAAGACAGGTCGCCGTTGGCGCGGATGCGTCCCTCGCCTTTCGACAGATCGAAATGCGCATCGATGTTCGCGAGCCTTGCCCCGCGAATGGCGGGCACGGCGCTCCGCAGCACGAACTTGCCTTCGGCGCGGCTGCCGTCCAGCGTCACCGGCCCGTCGATGAGCACGGGCGCAAATCGCACCGGCTGCGCCAGATCTTCGACACGAAGACCGGCGAGTTCCATTCGGTACGGCGTGGAGCCATCGCCGAATGCTGCGGAAAAGGAAACGCGGCCCGAAGCGCGCCCGTCGCCTGCCGCCGTCTGCCGCAAGGCGACGTCCTGCAGGTCGGCTTCGCCATCCACCGCGAGCGTTTCGCCGTCATATCTGGCTTCGGCGCGATAGGCGACGCCGCCGGTCAGATCGATATAGTAAGGCGCCAATGCGGGCGCGAGACGCGCCACGGTCATGCCGTCTCTCTCGAAGGAAAGCGCGCCTTCGCCATGCAGCACGCCACTCTTTGCCACTGTGTCGTATCTGCCCTCGAACTGGATGAGCGCGACGTCGCTTTCGTTTCCGGCGGCAGTGGAAAGCAATCCTTCAACCGAAATACCGCTTGCCGCGATCTGGGCTTCGCCCGCCGCATGCAGCGGCGCGACCCGGGGCGACTCCGTCTCCTCCCGGATCAGCACGCCGCCCGTCGAGACCACGAAGCTGTCGCCTTCGGGCCGGATGGACAAAGGACCGCTGATCGAGAATGTTCCTCTCGGGGTTCCAACGGCAAGCCGGGCGCTGTCGACCTCCACGGGGGGCACATGGAGAGCGCCGGACCCGCCGCCGCCCTGCAGCAGCGGGTCGAGGGCGCCAAGCGACAATCCTTCGTCCGAAAGAGTGATCTTGCCGGTTGCCTCCTCGATCTCGATGGAGCGAACGCGGCCCGATATGAGCTCGCCAAGCGAATAGAAGACCGTGACGCTGCGAATGCTCGCATCGGGCGAAGCGGGGTCGCCCACCACCACATCGGCAAGCGTGATGCTCCGCAGCCCGATGAATGAGACCGAAAAGGAAACGGGCGAAATGTCCCGTTCCGCCAGCGCCTGGCCGATCATCTGCTCGGCAAAGCCGCGCCGCTGCTGCCATGCCCAGACGACGGCGATCGCCATGACAAGCAGAAGAACGGCCGCGACAACTGCAACCAGGCGTCCGCGCGTCTTCAGCATGAGGCCCTGCCCCGCAGGCGGATTTCAGACCTTCTTTCTCTTACGGTCACTGTTTCGCCATGCTGTGCCGCCAATATCGCGAGCCTCGATCCACTCGATTCTATTATAGACTTTTGCAGCGATTGACGGCGATTCGATGGCGAATGAATGGCGCCGCTCCGGAAAGCCGGGACGGGAAAGGGAGAGCAGCATGACGATCTTCAACCTGGAGGCAAAAGGCGCCTCGCAGGCCGCACAGCGCATGGCGGGCATTCTTGTGGCGATGGCATTTCTGGCCGCTGCCGCGCTTCCCGCCGCGGCGCAGTCGGGCGACCGCCAGGACACCTACAAGGAAGATGAGATCGTCAGGGAAGCGGGCAATTTCTTCGGGGATGTCTCTCAGGGCCTCGCCGATGCCGTGCATAGCGTCTTCCAGCGTTACGGCGAACCCAATGCCTATATCAAAGGCGAGGAGGCGAGCGGCGCCTTCGTCGTCGGCCTCCGTTATGGTCAGGGCGAACTCGTGATGAAGAACGGCACGAGGCAGTCCGTCTATTGGCAAGGGCCGAGCGCAGGCTGGGACTTCGGCGGCAATGCGGTGAAGGTCTTCACGCTGGTCTATGAACTGCCGAATGGCGACGCCATCTATCAGCGCTTCCCGGGCGTGGAAGGCAGCGCCTATCTGATCGGCGGTATCGGCGTCAATTATCAGCAGCGCGACAATATCATTCTGGCGCCGATGCGCGCCGGCGTTGGCGTGAGGCTCGGCGCCTCGGTCGGCTACCTGAAGTACACGAAATCGCGCGAGTGGCTGCCCTTCTGACGCGGGCCTCGGGCGACGAGCGGACAAGAGCTGTGAGGTAGCAGCCGGGCTGGATTTCTGGCAGGCTGCGCCCCGCATCGCGCACGACCCTATTTCCACGGCGCAACCCCGGCGGGCAGGCCATGATCGAGAATTTGATGCTGATTGCGCTCGGCTTCTTCGTCGCGACCCTGTTCGCGGCGATCGCGGCCCAGTTCGTCTGGCGCCGGGCCGTCACCGTGACCACCCGGGCCCTTTCCGGCGCGACGGATGAAGCCGCGGAAAGCGAACGGGCTCGGGAACTCGACCTCCTCATCCAGCGCCAGCAGGCCGAAATTGCCCCCCTCCAAGCCGAGATCGGACAATTGCGGCGGGACACCGATGCGCTTGCCGCCGAGCGCGATGCCGCCCTGCGCGACTGGCAAGCGATCTCCAACGAAAACAACAGCTTGCGTGCTGAGGCGGACCGCCTTGCAGGCGAACTTGCGGCCCTGTCCTCCGAGGCGGAGAGCCTGAGAGCCTCGCTCCGGAGCAATGCGGAGCTTGCAGCCGAGCGGGCCGAACGCTTCGCCGCGCTGAAACGGGAGCTCGCGGCCCTAGAAGCCGTGATGGACGAAGCGGCCCCCGTGAGCCAGACGGCAGTGGCCGCGGTGCCGATAGTGGTGGACGCGGCCGGCGCACCTGCCGCCCCCCTTGCCTTCGACGACGAGGAAGCCGCCCGCACGCTTGCCGAGGTGAAGGCGACGCTCGAGCGGCTCGACGCCATGGGGAGCGAGGCCCATGCGAGCTACCCCGCCGAGGAGCAGGCCGACCCGGCCGAAATTCACGTGGGCGACAAGGCGCTTCTGGCGCGGATTCGGGCGCTCGAGGCCGGCGTCGCCAACTGATCCGGCGGTTCCCCGGCCGCTGCTCTTTTGATTGCCGGAATCACCGCAAGCTGATTTCCTTGGTACGGGCACCGCACCGGGGAGACTGTCATGACGCCGTTCGCCTATCCGTTGACCGGCCTGGTCACGATCATAACGCTCATCGTCTATTTCTGGATGGCCTACAAGGTCGGCAAGGCACGGGGCGCCTTCAATATTCCCGCGCCGCGCATGGACGGGCCTGACGATTTCCTCCGCGTTCTCCGGGTACAGGGCAACACGGCCGAGAACCTGCTGCTTTTCCTGCCGGCGCTCTGGCTCTTCGCGCTGACGATCGGCGATCTCTGGGCGGCGGCCATCGGCATCTTCTATCCGATCGGCCGGGTGCTCTATGCCAGGGGCTACTACGCGGCGGCGCTGAAGCGCTCGACCGGCTTCACGGTCGGCCTCGCCTCCTCGATGATCCTGCTCATCGGCGCGCTGATCGCGCTCGCCATGCAGGCGGCCGCGATCTGGATCTGACCGGCGGCCAGACGGCAAGGCACTGATTTTTCTGGAAGAATTGGCGTCCCCTAGGGGACTCGAACCCCTGTTTTCGCCGTGAGAGGGCGACGTCCTGGACCGCTAGACGAAGGGGACGGACCAGTTCGGGCGCTCCTTCTAGGACGGCGCGGCGGAGCGCGCAAGCCCCTTCATACATGTCGGCGGCATCCCGCCCCCGAACCCGCAGAATGGCCTCCCAAATTCTAGGGGTCAGCCCCTAAACACGCCCCGCCGCACTGCGTCATTCGACCGCACCCGGGCGATTTTTACGGCCTAGAACTCCGCATTTCACTAAATAACACAAGCGTATTCAATGACTTATAGCGCTTTCCGGTATCAAGCCAGACTGTGTTAAATTTTTGCAACGCACAAATACGGCGATTGACAATATGTCATTCACGGGCGATATTCATTTCACGAAACGCCGGTCGACCTCCTCCCCGACTGGGCGTCTTCAGAATGCCGCCGGTGCCATCCTCCCTCCTCCCCCGGCACCGGCGGCACCCTCCGTCCCCCAAAATCGGCAGCACGGAAAACCGCCCCGAAGCATCGGCGCGGCAAATCCTGTTTGAACTGCCTGGAACGGTTACGAGCCCTCGGCCCCGGGGCGCGATCTATCGCGCCGCGAAATCCGAGAGCGGCGAGAGCAGGATGCGGCCAAGCTCGGCGCCGCTCTTCGGGTCCACCAGGATCACGGCCTCGCCATTATCGCCCGCGACATGGATCGCAAGCCGCCCCTCGCCCAGCGTGACGGAGCGCACGGCCTCGCCCGGCGCAATCGCGACGCGCGACACACCGAAATAACCGGCGGGATGCGCGGCGCGCGGGGCCTCGCCCGCCGGCGCGCCCCCCGTGAGCCGCCAGACGAAAGCGGCCACCACCACCATGAAGGTGAGGACGAGAAAGCCCGACATCACGCCCATCATCAGTTTGAGGCGCCTGAGCTTCTCCTCGTCGATTGGCTGGCCGGGCTCGACCTGATCGCGCGACGCGCCGCTTGCCGGTGGTATAGTCCCGCTCATGATGTCCGCCGTCCTGTCCCCGACCGAAGAAACGCGCCACACGCTCACCATCGCCAGCGATGAAAGCGGCATGCGCCTCGACAAGTATCTCACGGAGGCCCTTGCCCGCAAGTTCGCGGCGGAGGAAAGCACCGCCGCCGCGCCCTCGCGCGCGCGGCTGAAACAGCTGATCGAGGAGGGCCATGTCGCGCTGGAGGCGAGCCCGCCGCGCCCCCTGACCGATGCCTCCGCCCGCGTGAAGGCAGGCGAGCGGCTCACCGTGACGCTGCCGGCGCCCGCGCCCGCGAAGCCGGCGGGACAGGAAATCCCGCTCGACGTGGTCTATGAGGACGCCGATCTCATCGTGGTGATGAAGCCTGCGGGGCTCGTCGTGCATCCCGCCCCCGGCAATCCCGACATGACGCTGGTGAACGCGCTGATCGCCCATTGCGGCGAGACGCTGTCCGGCATCGGCGGCGAGCGCAGGCCCGGCATCGTCCACCGGCTCGACAAGGAAACGTCCGGCCTCATGGTCGTCGCGAAAACGGACCGCGCGCATAAGGGCCTCGCGGAGCAATTCGCCGCGCATGGCCGCGACGGGAAACTCACCCGCGCCTACAAGGCGCTGGTCTGGGGCGTGCCTTCGCCGAAGCGCGGCACGGTGGACGCGAATATCGCGCGCTCGAGCCACAACCGCATGAAGATGGCGGCGCTGAAGCCGCGCGCGCGGCGGGGCGACGATGATGAGGACGAGAACACCGCCGGCCGCCGCGCCATCACGCATTACGAGGTGGAGCAGGAATTCGTGGACGGTCTCGTCTCGCTCGTCGAATGCCGCCTCGAAACCGGCCGCACCCACCAGATCCGCGTGCACATGACGCATATCGGCCACCCGGTGCTGGGCGACCCGACCTACGGCACCGGCATGAAAACCCGCGCGACGAAATTATCGGACGGCGCCCGCGCCGCCCTCGCCCGCCTAGGCCGCCAGGCACTCCACGCCTGGCACCTGGGGTTTGAACACCCGGTGACGGGCGAGCATCTAAGCTTCGACGCTCCGTTGCCGGAGGATATGGCGGAGTTGGTGAGGGAGTTGGAGAGAGAATGACCCCATCCTCGCTGGGTGCGGATGCTGGTACGCTGGCTATGCATGCAAAACTCCGGAGAGCACAGGGCTCCCTCCCCGATCCGTCATGGCCCGGCTTGTCCGGGCCATCCACGCCTTGAAAGCAGAAACCGTGGAAGTAAGACGTGGATGACCCGCATAAAGCGGGTCATGAGCTTTTGGTTGGGTGGCCTTGTTCCCGCACGTGAATGTCGAAGCCAAGCACCGCGCAAAACCGCCTGAAATCCCCCTTTAACTCTCCCTCACCCACCCCATATAAGCCCTCTGCCGGCCGGGGGGTCTCAGGGCCCTGCTTCCGCGACAAGATGCCTTCGAGGCGGGCGGAACGTCATGTTTCCGCCAGCGTTCCGGTGTCATATAGTCCGAGTGCAATCCTCGGGTATTATCCGGTAGAGAGCCTTGGGAAAGGCTCGCAAATGACGAATGACAGGGCTCGCGCCTCCCTACCCCCGAAATCCCGAGGGGAGCCCCGCGAGCCGGATTGGGGGCCCAATGGCCGAAGACGACGCGAAAAAGCCCGCCAGCAAGGCCGTGGCAAAGACCGCCGGCACCAGGCTTGCGCCCGCGCCGAACCCGGAAGGGTCGCTGTCGCGCTACCTGCAGGAAATCCGCAAGTTCCCCATGCTGGAGCCGCAGGAAGAATACATGCTCGCCAAGCGCTGGAAGGAGCATGAGGACACCGAGGCCGCGCACAAGCTGGTGACGAGCCATTTGCGCCTCGTGGCGAAGATCGCAATGGGCTATCGCGGCTATGGCCTGCCGATCGGCGAGGTGATCTCGGAAGGCAATGTGGGCCTGATGCAGGCGGTGAAGCGCTTCGAGCCGGAAAAGGGCTTCCGGCTGGCGACTTACGCCATGTGGTGGATCCGCGCCTCGATCCAGGAATATATCCTGCGCAGCTGGTCGCTCGTGAAGATGGGCACGACCGCGGCGCAGAAGAAGCTCTTCTTCAACCTGCGCAAGGTGAAGGGCCAGATCCAGGCGATCGAGGATGGCGACCTCCACCCCGAACAGGTGAAGGAGATTTCCGAACGCCTCGGCGTGACGGAGGACGAAGTCGTCTCCATGAACCGCCGCATGGCGGGGCCCGATAATTCGCTGAATGCGCCGCTCCGTCAGGACAGCGAAAGCGGCGAGTGGCAGGACTGGCTGGTGGACGACACGGCCGATCAGGAAGCGACGCTGGGCGAGGCGGAAGAGATGGACCTCCGCCGCGACATGCTGGCCCGCGCCATGGAAACGCTGAACGAGCGCGAGATGCATATCCTCACCGAGCGGCGGCTGAAGGACGAGCCGGCGACGCTGGAGGACCTCTCCCAGCATTACGGCATCAGCCGCGAACGTGTGCGCCAGATCGAAGTGCGCGCTTTCGAAAAGCTGCAAAAGGCGATGAAAGCCGCCATGCGCGACCAGGCGGATGCCCGGCGCGACGCGCTGGCGGATTTCTGAGCGCCGTCCAGACGGGAACCCTTGCGTGAGTCAACCGTTGTGGGAGGGCGGCCGGATCGCGGCTGCTGATCCCGGCGGGAGGCCTGCGCCTTGTCGAACAATCCGAAGGCGGAACGAGCGGGGGAAGGAGCGCGCGCCCGTGCGATGCGCGCGGAAACCTCGCTCGGGATTCTCGCGGTCCTCGCCATTCTCTATACGGCCTATCTCGCGCAGAACCTCGTCGCGCCGGTGACGGCGGCGGTTGTCGCAAGCTTCATCCTGATGCCGCTGATGCGGGCGGCGCCCTTCCGCTTCCTGCCCGATGCGCTTTCCGCCGCCATCATGGTGACGGCGATCGTCGGCGCGCTTGCTGCCGCGGCCTGGACACTGGCCGAACCGGCAGCGGAATGGGCCGGCCGCATCCCCGCCGCCGTCGAGGAGTTGCGGCAGAAGTCCGGCGAGATCGCCGAGCCGGTGGAAGCGATGCGCCGCGCCAGCGAACAGATGCAGGAACTGACGCGCGGCGACCGGCCGGAGCGCGAAGTCGTTGTGCGCGAAACGAGCCTGCTCTCCCAAGCTCTGGAGGCGGCAGGCCAGAAGGGCGCCTCCTTCCTCATATTCATTGTGCTGCTTTATTTTCTGCTGGCGACCGGCGAGCTCCTCCGTGCCCGCGTGATCCGCTCGGCACATCGCCTCACCGACAAGGAAAAGGCGCGGCGCATCCTGCGCAGCATCGAGCGTGAAATATCGACCTATCTTCTCTCGATCTCGCTCATCAATGCAGGGCTCGGCATCGCCATCGGCCTGTCGCTCTGGGCGATCGGCCTGCCCAATGCGGCGCTCTGGGGGGCGGCGGCGGCGCTGCTGAACTTCGTGCCCTATGCAGGGCTCGCCGCCGGCATGGCGCTGACGGGGTTCGTCGGCTTCATCACATTTGACGATCCGGGCCGCGCGCTTCTGGCGCCGGCGCTCTATCTCTTCTGGAATCTGATCGAGTCGCAATTCGTCACGCCCTCGATCCTCGGCCGCCGCCACACGCTGAACGCGGCAGTCGTCTTCCTCTCCATCGTCTTCTGGGGATGGATGTGGGGCGTGATCGGCGCGGTACTCGCCGTGCCGATCCTCGTGATGCTGAATACCTGCTTTGCGCAGATCGAGCCCTTGCGCAAATTCTCGATCTTCATCGACGGGAGCCCGCTGCCCGGCCAGAACGCGAATGGCAGCCCGCTGCCGGACTAGGCCGCGCTCACCCCTGTGCCGATGAGACAGGCGATGCCCGTGCCGCCGAGCCCGCAATAGCCGTTCGGATTCTTCGCGAGATATTGCTGATGATAATCCTCGGCGAAGTAAAAGTCCGGCGCGTCGAGAATTTCGGTCGTGATGGCGCCATAGCCCTGCTTCGCGAGCGCGGCCTCATACGCGGCCCTGGAAGCCTCCGCCGCCTTGCGCTGGCTGTCGCTCGTCACATAGATGCCGGAGCGGTACTGCGTGCCGATATCGTTGCCCTGGCGCATGCCCTGTGTCGGATCGTGACTTTCCCAGAAGGTCTTGAGCAGCGTCTCATAAGAAACCTTCGCCGGATCGTAGACGACGAGCACGACTTCATTATGTCCCGTGCGGCCCGAACAGACTTCCTCATAGGTGGGGTTCGGCGTGAGGCCCGCCGCATAGCCCACCGCCGTAACGTGCACACCCGGCACCTGCCAGAACTTGCGCTCGGCGCCCCAGAAGCAGCCGAGCCCGAACATGGCGGTTTCCATGCCTTCGGGATAAGGGCCCTTGAGCGCGGCTCCGTTCACGAAGTGGCGACTGGCCGTCGGGATGGCGAAGTCGCGGCCCGGCAGCGCCTCATGCGGCGCCGGCATTTCGGTCTTCTTGCGGAGGTTGAACATGGGGCCTCCCATTGTTGGGGTTTGGCCAAGTATATGGGGTTTCCGCGCCCCCCGCAAAAGGCCGCCCGGCCTGAGGATCACGAAACCGCAAGAAACCGGTCGATCAGCGGCTGGTCGGCGTCGTAAAGCCAACATTCTCGGAAAAATCCGTCCGCAATCCGGTAGACCAGCACGCGCTCGACATCGGCTGTCAGTGTTCCGTTATCGAAATGCTCACGCGCGATCACGGCGGCGCGCTCCGGCCCTGCCATGACGTCGACGATCGACAACAGCTTCCGTCCGGTGCGCTTGCTGAATTCGGCAAGCGCCGCGAGCGCCGCCGGTTTACCCGTATGCGTGCCGGCGAGCGAGTGATTGCCGCCATAATGGAGCGTAAAATCGGAGTGGTAGCACTCGAAGATGGCGGCGAGATCGCCACTTTTCCACGCCTCGACATAACGCCGTACAACGGCAAGATTGGCAGCAGCGCGCACTGCATCGTCGCTGGACATTTCGGACCTCGTTTTAGAAAGCCGTATTTGAAGCGGGCAGCGCCTGCGCGCCAAGAACCAATATCGCCAGAGGCACGGGCCGCGGCTACCTTGCCCTCGCCGCCCCCGCCGGGCAAACTGTGACGAAAGAACAGGAAATTCAGGGAGAATTGGCGCCATGGCTGAGCATGACCTCGTGATCCGCGCCGGCACCATCGTGGATGGAACGGGTGGCAAGCCCTTCACCGGCGATGTGGCGATCGATGGCGGCACCATCAGCGCCGTTGGCCGCGTGGAGGGCAAGGGCCGGCGCGAGATCGACGCGAAGGGCCTCCTCGTCACGCCGGGCTTTGTCGACATTCACACCCATTACGATGCGCAGGCGACCTGGGACCCCTGGCTCACCCCCTCCTCGCAGCATGGCGTGACGACGGTGGTGATGGGCAATTGCGGCGTCGGCTTCGCACCGGTGAAGCCCGAAGCGCGGGGCGAACTCATCGACCTCATGGAAGCGGTGGAAGACATTCCGGGCGCGGCGATGCATGAAGGCATCAAATGGGAATGGGAGAGCTTCCCCGAATTCCTCGACGCGCTGGACAAGCGCCGCTTCGCCGCCGATATCGGCACGCATATGCCGCATTGCGCGCTCCGCGTCTATGTCATGGGAAGTCGCGGCATCGACAATGAGCCCGCGACGCCGGACGACATCGCCAGGATGCGCGACCTCACCTACGAGGCGATGCAGGCAGGCGCGCTCGGCTTCTCGACCTCGCGAACCGATCTCCACAACACGCTGAAAGGCGACCCGGTGCCCGGCACGCTCGCCGCCAATGACGAACTCTTCGGCATCGCGGATGCGCTGAAGGCGCATGGGAGCGGCGTCTTCCAGATCGCAGCGACGCACCGCGAGATGGAAAAAGAATTCGACTGGATGCTGAAAATGGCGAAGGAGACCGGCCGCATGGTCACCTTCCAGGTGCAGCAGATCGACGAGGCGCCGGACCTTTATAAAAAGATGCTCGCCCATCTCGACCGCGCCCGTGCCGACGGCGTGACCAATATTCGCGGCCAGCATTCGGGGCGGCCTGTGGGCCTGCTCATGGGCTGGCAGACTTCCGTGCATCCCTTCATGGGCTTCCCGGAATACCGCCCCTATGCGCAGATGCCTTTCGCGGAGCGGCTGGAAAGGCTGAAGGACCCTGCCGTGCGCGCGGAAATCACCGGCGGAAAGAACATCGACAAGCTCGGCGCCTTCGGCCAGTTCATCACAACCTCCTTCCACAAGATGTATCCGATGGGCGAGCGGGAGAATTACGAGCCCTCGCCGGATGACAGCGTCGCCGCCCTTGCGAAGCGGCTGGGCAAAAGCCCCACGGAAGTCGCCTATGACGCGATGATGCTGAACAACGGGCAGGCGCTGATTTATTTCCCGCTCTTCGGCTATTCGACCAATGACTACACCGCGATCGAGGAGACGCTGCGCCACCCGCAGACCGGCATCAGCCTCGCCGATGGCGGCGCGCATGTCGGCGCGATCTGCGATGGCGGTACGCCGACCTTCATGTTGACGCACTGGGCGCGCGACCGCACGCGGGGCCCGAAGCTCCCGATCGAGGAGATCATCCGCATCCAGACGAAGGACACGGCGGAGCAATACGGGCTTTACGACCGGGGCGTGCTGAAGCCCGGCATGAAGGCCGATCTGAACGTGATCGACTTCGAGAACCTTTCCTTCACCCATCCAGAAATGCGCTTCGACCTGCCGGCCGGCGGCCGCCGCCTCTGGCAGGGCGCGAAAGGCTATCGCGCGACCGTGCTTTCAGGCGTCGTGGTGGCAGAGAACGACGAGCCGACCGGCGAACTGCCGGGCCGTCTCATCCGCGGGGTGCAGGGGAAGGCAAAGGCAGAAAGTACGGCGGCTTGATCGGAGATGGAAGCAGACGAAACACCAAAAAGCAAAACGCCGCTTCGCCGCCGCGCCGACCAGATCAAGTTGCATCGCTGCAAGAACTTGATTGCAGTCCTGGAAAATCCCAGCGACATCAGGAACATCGGAACAGTGATCCGCAACGTCAACGCTCTCGGCGTGGAGAAGGCCTATGTCGTCGATCCACATGGCAGGCTGCCGGACGAATGGCAGGACATGCGCGATAGAAAGTCGCTCACAAAGACGTCAGCCTCGGCAGTGCAATGGAGTTTCGTCAAGCGGTTCGACAGCACCGAAGCCTGCCTGGCACATCTGCGGCGAAATCGATATGTCTCAATCGTCACATCACCGCACATGAAGGGAAAGACCAACGTCGTCCTGCACGAGGCCAATTACACAGTACCGACACGCCTAGCCGTCTGGTTCGGCAGCGAGAGTAGCGGGATCAGCGATCTGGCCGTGTCGGAGGCCGAGTTCTGCGTCAACATTCCAATGTACGGCATCATCGAAAGCCTCAATCTCGGCACGACCACCGGTATTGTCCTGTACGAAATCGCAAAGCAGCGGCGTGCGTATCAGGAACGCTACAAGCGAAGCCGCAATCGCTGGAAAGAACCCGCCTCGCAGCCCGTCGCGAAATCCCGATCGCGCTCGACTTGAGCACACCGCGACAGCTACACGAGCCTGCCGCCCCTGGGATTGCTTTGTCGCGCCTGTGGCGTTCCCCTCAGTGACGGGCCTGCGTTGACGCACTCCTAAACCTTCCCCCGCCCAAGGAACCGTGCCAGCGCCGCCCAGGGCTCGATGGTCCAGCTGCCGCGCGCGGCGCCGGAGGGCGAGGAAAGCACGAAGACTTCCGGGAAATCCGGTACACGCCGCTGATGGCCATACTGGATGCGCGTGGTCGGCACGCCCATCCAGACGCTTGCCGCCTTCTTCGACGTGAAGGCGACCGCGCGCGGGCGGCAGCGGCGCATCTCGGCCTCGAACCGCTCAACCTCATAAAGCTCAGGGTCGATTTCGTGATCCATGCCGGACGCGCGCTTGGCGAGATCGGTAAAGCCGATGCCGAGATGAAGGAGCCCCGCATATTCATGCGGCTCATAGAGGCGCGGCGTGAAACCCGCTTCATGCAGCGCCGGCCAGAAGCGGTTGCCCGGATGCGCATAATAGGCGCCGAGCGCGGCGGAGCGCCGCGACGGCGCCGTGCCCGTGAACACGACATCGAGGCCGGGCACGAGAACATCCGGCAGCTTCTCGCCGCGCGTGTTTCGCCGGAAAGCCATGCGGAATTTATTCCGCCGCCTTGCCGCCCAGCGCCTTGTTGGACGCCTTCACGGCGGCATCCGCTTCTTCCAGATAAATCTCGCCGCCGGAATTGCGGAACTCGGACGCCATTTCCGCCATGCCGCTTTCGGCATAGTCGCGCACTTCCTGCGTGATCTTCATCGAGCAGAATTTCGGCCCGCACATGGAGCAGAAGTGGGCCACCTTGTGCGCCTCCTTGGGCAGCGTACGGTCGTGGAACTCCTTGGCGCGTTCGGGATCAAGCGCGAGATTGAACTGGTCTTCCCAGCGGAACTCGAACCGCGCGCGGGAAAGCGCATCGTCGCGAAGCTGCGCGGCGGGATGGCCCTTCGCGAGGTCCGCCGCATGGGCCGCGATCTTGTAGGTGATGACGCCTTCCTTCACATCGGCGCGGTCCGGCAGTCCGAGATGTTCCTTGGGCGTCACGTAGCAGAGCATGGCGCAGCCGAACCAGCCGATCATGGCGGCGCCGATGCCGGAGGTGATGTGGTCATAGCCCGGCGCGATGTCGGTGGTGAGCGGCCCGAGCGTATAGAAGGGCGCGCCGCCGCAATGCTTCAGCTGCTTGTCCATGTTGACCTTGATCTTGTGCATCGGCACATGACCCGGCCCTTCGATCATCACCTGACAGCCCTTCTTCCAGGCGATCTGCGTGAGCTCCCCCAGCGTTTCAAGCTCGGCGAATTGCGCTTCATCGTTCGCATCAGCAATCGAGCCGGGGCGCAGCCCGTCGCCCAGCGAGAAGGAGACGTCATACTGGCGCATGATGTCGCAGATTTCCTCGAAATGCGTATAGAGGAAACTTTCCTTGTGATGCGCGAGGCACCACTTCGCCATGATGGAGCCGCCGCGCGACACGATGCCCGTGACGCGCTTTGCGGTGAGCGGCACATAGGCAAGCCGCACGCCCGCATGGATGGTGAAATAGTCGACGCCCTGCTCCGCCTGCTCGATCAGCGTGTCGCGGTAAACCTCCCATGTGAGATTTTCGGCGATGCCGTCGACCTTTTCGAGCGCCTGATAGATCGGCACCGTGCCGATCGGCACCGGCGAATTGCGGATGATCCATTCGCGCGTGTTGTGAATGTTGCGACCCGTGGAGAGGTCCATGACATTGTCCGCGCCCCAGCGGATCGCCCAGACCATCTTGTCGACTTCTTCGGCGACCGACGAGGCAACGGCGGAATTGCCGATATTGGCGTTGATCTTCACGAGGAAATTGCGGCCGATGATCATCGGCTCGAGTTCCGGGTGATTGATATTGGCCGGGATGATGGCGCGGCCGGCGGCGACTTCGGCCCGCACAAATTCCGGCGTGATGAATTCCGGAATATCGGCGCCAAAGCTTTCGCCCTCGGCGATCTTGTGGGCGGCATTTTCGAGCGCCGCCTTGCGACCCATATTCTCGCGCTCGGCGATGAAGGCCATTTCGGCGGTGACGATGCCGGCCTTCGCAAACTCATATTGCGTGACGGGACGGCCCGGCAGACCGCGGCGCGGACGTTTCACGACCGGGAAAGCACGGGCGAGATGTTTCTCGCCGACATTGCCGTTGTCTTCGGGCTTTACCTCGCGTCCGTCATAAAGCTCCGTGCCGCCGCGCGCCTCGATCCAGGCGTCGCGGTGACGGGGAAGCCCCTTCTCGACGTCGATTGTCGCCGAGGGATCGGTGTAGGGCCCCGACGTGTCATAGACGCGCACCGGTGGCTCCTTCGCCGAAGGATGCAACGCTATTTCGCGGAACGGCACCTTCAATTCGGGAAAGCCTTCAGGCGAGGTGAAGACCTTTGTGCTCGCGGGAAGCGGCCCGGCGGTGACTTCGGGCAACGCATCCTTGGGGGCGTGGATATTCATGTCGATACCTTTGTTCAGGCGAGATAGCCAAAGAAGGAGAGAACGGCGCCAAGCGCCAGGACGACAATGCCGCCCACGGGGAGCGCAGAAGGCAGGGCGATGATGCGGCTGCCGATCCGAGTCACTTCCTGCGGGAAAATGAGACGGAAAATGCCGCCGAGAAGCGCGAGCCAGCCGAACAGCGTGATGATGACGGGCCAGCCCGCCACCCAGACATTATGCGTCAGCACGATGGCAAGGCCGGGCACGAAGGCAAGGATGCCGGCGGTATAGATGAGGGCGCGGCTGCCGAGAAATTCCTGCGCCATCGTGCGGTAGGCATCGCGGCTGACAATCATGCCGAGACCGATCACGAGCAGTGTCGGTCCGATGAGCTGGGCGAGAAAGAGTGTGGGATACATGGCGTCGCTCCTTTGCCTGGGCTTGTGCTTCAGGAAGCGGGGCGCTGCTTCAGCGCCACGCTGGCGATGAGACCGGCAAGCGACAGCGCAAAGATGATGCCGATGATCGCGGTCAACAGATCGAAGGGGATGTTGGTCGTGGCGACACCCTCCGGTGTCGGCTCGATCAGCTTGCCGAAAAAGCTCGGATAAAGCATGCCGGCCGTCGCGCCCCAGGCGCCCGCAAAGGCGGCGCGGCGCGCAAACGTGTCCTTCGCCATCAGCAAGCCAGTAACGACGAGGGGTATGCCGATGCAGAAATCGTCGAGCACGAAAACGAGCGGCCGGCCCATACCCCAACTGCGGTAAAGCTCACCGCCCATCAGCAGCAAGCCGAGGAAAACGGCAAGATATCGCCAGAAAATCATCCATCCCTCCCGCAATGGCGGGGCATGGACGGCAGAGGACGGGCGCAAACGGCAACGAACAACCCGTCCCTTCGCCGGCATGACCCGGATCAGGTTCTAAGGGTGGTGAGCCGGTATCAGGCTCATCTCAGCCGACTGCCGTCGGCCCCCCTCGGTTACCGGGAGTGTGACTCCGGCAGCTGCGCAGGTAAAGGAAAGATCGGCTAGACTTTAGCGAAACAGCGAAGGGGGAGCCCATGACCGTCGAAATCGCCATGCTGTTCTGGGCCGCTGTGCTCGGCCTTGTGCAAGTCGGCGCACAGAGTTTTGCCTTCAAGGCGCAGGTGGGGAACGCCTACACGGTGGGCGCGCGGGACGAGCACCGGCCGGCCACCGGCCTTGCAGGCCGCATGGAGCGCGCGCTCCGGAACTTCCTCGAAACATTCCCGATCTTCGCCGCCGTTGTATTGGCGGTTTATGCCACGGAACGATCGAACCAGTGGAGCGAGATCGGCGCCCAGGTCTATTTCTGGGCCCGCCTCGGCTATCTCCCCGCCTATGCCGCGGGCCTTCCCTGGATACGCACCTTCATCTGGCAGGTTGCAACCATTGGCATCGTGCTCTGCATGGTGCCGCTCTTCGACAGGGCGCTTCTCACCGTGCTGATGGAATGAAATGAAACGATTCGCGCTTGCGTCAGCTTGAAACGAATCAGTCTACGGATGAAGTTCCGGATGCGGGATGCCCGAATCGGGCGTAGGCTTTCTCCGGTGGCAACCAACCGGGGAGGAAACCCATGTCGGTGGAACTTTGGTCGCTCGTCTGGGGCGGCCTGCTTCTATTCATTCTGATCGTGATGTCGGCCAATGCCAACGTGAAGGCCATGGGCATGCCCTGGGGCATCGGCAATCGCGATCAGCCCGCAACTACGACCGGCTGGGGCGGACGCGCGCGGCGCGCCTATCTCAACCATCTCGAAAACCTGCTGATCTATGCCTGCTTCGCGATCCCGCTCGTCATGATCGGCGGCAGCTCGTCGCTCAGTGTGCTCGGCGCGCAGATTTTCATCATCGCCCGCGTGCTCTATGCGATCATCTATGTGGCGGGCCTGACGGCAGGCGGCATCCGCACCATTGCATGGCTCGGCGGCGTGATCGGCTATGGCATGGTCTTCGTCGCGCTGCTGCAAGCGGCCATGTAAGTTTCGCCTCACGCAAGAAAGAAAGGCGCCGGAATTTCCGGCGCCTTTTTGCTTTTACCGCCGCCCGACGATCAATCCGCGAACGGGTCCGTCATCAGGATCGTATCTTCGCGGTCGGGCGAGGTGGAGAGAAGCGCCACCGGCGCCTCGATCAGCTCTTCCACATAACGCACATATTTGACGGCCGCCGCCGGAAGCTGCGCCCAGGAGCGCGCGCCCTGCGTGCTGCCCTGCCAGCCTTCGAGCGTTTCGTAGACGGGCGTGACCTTGGCCTGCGCTTCCTTGCCGGCGGGGAAATAGTCGAGCCGCTTCCCGTCCATCTCATAGGCGACGCAGACCTTGATCTCGTCGAAACCGTCGAGCACATCGAGCTTCGTCAGCGCGATGCCGGTGATGCCGCCGGTGCGGATCGCCTGCCGCACCATCACGGCATCGAACCATCCGCAGCGCCGCTTGCGGCCCGTGACGGTGCCGAATTCATGGCCGCGCTCGCCGAGCCGCTGACCCACCTCATCCGTCAGCTCGGTCGGGAACGGGCCCTCGCCGACGCGCGTCGTATAGGCCTTGGTGATGCCGAGCACATAGCCGATGGCGCCGGGGCCGACGCCCGAGCCCCCCGCCGCCTGCCCCGCGACTGTGTTGGACGAGGTGACGAAGGGATAGGTGCCGTGATCGACATCGAGCATGGTCCCCTGCGCGCCTTCGAAGAGGATGCGCTGGCCCTCGCGTTTCGCCTCGTCGAGCACGCGCCAGACGGGCGCCGCGAAAGGCAGGATTCGCGGCGCAATCTCGAGAAGGGCCTGAACGATGGGCGCCGCGTCGAATTCCTCGAGCCGGTTGCCGCGGCGCAGCGCATTGTGATGCGCGAGGAGCCCTTCCACCTTCACGGCGAGCGAGGCCGGATCGGCAAGGTCGATCACGCGAATGGCGCGGCGGCCTGCCTTGTCCTCATAGGCCGGGCCAATGCCGCGCTTTGTCGTGCCGATCTTGACGCCGGAATTGGCGCTTTCGCGCATCTCGTCGAGCTCGCGGTGCACGGGAAGGATCAACGTCGCGTTTTCGGCAATCTTCAGGTTCTCCGGCGTCACCTTCACGCCCTTGGAGGCGATCTCGTCCACTTCCTTCGCAAAGGCCCAGGGGTCCAGCACCACGCCATTGCCGAGAATGGAGAGCTTGCCCGGCCGCACGATGCCCGACGGCAGCAGCGAGAGCTTGTAGGTAATCCCATCGATCACCAGCGTATGGCCCGCATTGTGCCCGCCCTGGAAACGCACCACGACATCGGCGCGCTCGCTGAGCCAATCCACGATCTTGCCCTTGCCCTCGTCTCCCCACTGGGAGCCGACTACTGCCACATTTGCCATATTATTCAATGCCTTAGGAAATGAGCGCCCGCCGGAGGCCGGTCCATAAACGGACCCCAGACAAGCCGAAAGCCCCCTTGGCCTTTCGGCCGGGGGCTTTGGCATTGTCTATCCGATCATGGGGCCGAAGGGAAGGGACTTTGGGGCCCAGATCAGCGGAGATATTTGCCGGCGAAAACCAGATTCTCCCCGCATGAGGGCTCGTCGCTATTCTGCTGGAGCATGTCGCGATAGGCACGCGCGGTAGCCGTCTGCTTCGAGATTGCAGCCTTCCAAAGGCCGATAAAGGCAAACTGGCAGCGCGCATCGGCATCACGTAAATCTGCTACGCTTTTCCGATAGGCGCTTTCACCCGTTCCATTCCGGATGTAGCCGAGCATGTCGACGACTACGGCGGCATAGCCGCCCTGAGTTTCTTGACTGTCGAGCGGCTCCAGCAACGCATTATCGCGCTCGCCGGCCTCAAGCCGGATCAGATACTCATAGACGGTCATGAAGTTACCAGCGCAATGGTCAATACCGGAGGCGCGCACTTTCATCTGGTCGGCAAGTCGGACCGCCCGCCTCATCCATTCAAGCGACGACCTGTCCTCCGCCTTGACGCCTGCGAACTGCGTCAGCCGGGCAAGCGAATAAGCCGCAAAACTGCCCGAACAGCCATAGTCCAGCCCCGTCGCGAACGCTTCCTGATGCAGTCTCACCGCGCCCGGAATATCCCTGGCTAAACCGGCCGTCCCGGTGATCTTCGCACCGGCGATCACGCCTTGGCATCCTGCATGCTTCATGTCGGAGCAGCGCTGGAAATAGCGCATTGAGCGCGCATGGTCGCCAAGTTCTCCCGCGGCGCCCTGACCGGCCAGATAGAGCGCATTCTTTGCCAGCTCCGCCGACTCCGGATCCTTCGCATTGGCAACGAATTCGAAATCGGTCAGCGCCGCTTCTGCCATCTGCCTGTCCGCAGGCAGACCCAGCGCACGGTTGAGCCCGCTAAGCATTTGCCGCGCCACGCCGCGATAATATCGAAGCATGACCATCCCCTGCGTATCGGATGAGCCGCTATTGATCGCGCGCGTCAGCACATTGATATTGTGCGGCAAGGTTCGCGCCGCAGCGATCTCGCCGGAACTCAGCCGGTTTCCCATGCTTTCGATATCCGCGATCACGGCGGCGATATTCTCGGACTGCATTGGGGACGACGAGGAGGGCGGCGGCGAGGTCCGCGGCGGCGCCGGTTCGCACGCCTGCAGGACGAGCAGAAGGGCGGCGACAAGGGGAACGGCGATATTCTTCATGATGTCTCCAGGCAGCTACCGCATCAGCCGCTCGGCATAGACGAGATTGGATGCGCAGGCGAGTTCGTCCGGCTTCTCGGCCAGGATGGAACGATAGCTCCGGGCGGCACCCGCGTTTCCATCGATCGACGATTTCCAGAGGCCGAGGAAGGCATAGCCGCAGCGGGAGGGCGCGTCCATCTTGCCCAGTTCGGCCGTATAGGCGGTATCGCTCGCCTTGCCGAGCAGATAGTCCAGAACGACGGGTCTCAGCGGACTGTCGCTGCCTTGGAGAGGACTCAGCAGCTCGTCTTCTCTTTGCTCGGCTTCGAGCCGCATGAGATACTCGTCGATCCTGTATGACAGGGTGTTGCAGACATCCAATCCCCCCGCGCGCGCCTTGACCTGATCCGCCAGCCCGCTGGCACGGCGCAGCCAATCCAGTCCGGACCGGTCATCGAGTGAAGCGTCCGTGAAATGCACGATGAATGCGATGGACCGGGCCGAGTAGCTGCCCGCGCACGTGTACCCGATTCCGGTGTCATAGACTTCCTTGTGCATGGCAAGTGCACCGTTGATGTCGCGAGGAATCCCCTCGGTCCCGGTCAGCATGGCGACCGCCATGACGTTCTGACACCCCGCCTGCTTCATAGCCGCGCATTGGCGGAAATATTCATAACCTTTCGGCCTGTCGCCGAGCACCCCGGCGGTTACTTGCGCCGCGCTGAAAATTGCATTCGCTTTCATCGGCACGCGCGACGGATCATCGCCGGCCGCATCCGCCACGGCGAGAAAATCCGCCAGCGCGCCTTCGGCCATCTCCCTGTCGAAGGGGAGTTTCAGGCTCTCGTTCAGGCGAACGAGCAACTGCCGCCCGAGCCCGCGATAATAACGGAGCGTGGCCATCGCATCGCCCTGCACCCCTCCGCTATCGATCGCGCGCGTGAGAACGTCAACATTATGGGGGAGCGCCATGATACCGGTCACGTCGCCGTCGCGTGCCCGCGCATCCGCCGTCTGAATATCCGCAATGACCGCTGCGAGATTGTCGGATTGCGACGGGGCCACAAAGGCGCGGCGCGGCTGGCCCGGCTCCGCACATGACAGCAGAACAAGCGCGAATATGCTGAGAAGCAGTCCGTGTTTCATATGCCCCAACCCCTCACGTCAGCCCCGCAAGATTAAAGCAAGATGTCGCCGCGTCCACGATTTCTTGCCTGAAGACGGCGTGATCTCATCTATACTTCATGCTGCGAAAGTCACCGGCCCAAGGAGTGCATGGCATGAGCTGGCTACCCGACAAGGACCCCGAACCGGGCGACAGGAAGTCCTGCGATGCGCTCGATTTCGCTATCGTGCCGCGCGCTCGCGATATCGGCAATTTCGAGGTACGCCGTGCGCTGCCGCAGGCAAGGCGGCAGATGGTCGGCCCGTTCATCTTTCTCGACCAGATGGGCCCGGCCTCCATGCAGCCCGGCATCGGTATGGATGTACGGCCGCATCCCCATATCGGCCTTGCAACCGTCACCTATCTTTTCGATGGCGCCATCATGCATCGCGACAGCGAGGGCAATGCGCTCGAAATATTGCCGGGCGCAATGAACCTGATGACGGCGGGACGCGGAATCGCTCATTCGGAACGCTCGCCGGATGCGCAGCGCAAGAAAGGTCAGCGCGTTTTCGGCATGCAGAGCTGGATCGCCCTGCCGAAGGCGCTTGAGGAAACCGATCCCGGCTTCCAGCACTATCCGGAAACGGATCTGCCGGTGGTCACGGATGGCGGCGTGACCGCGCGCATTATCGCAGGCGACGTCTTCGGCAAACGCTCGCCCGTGAAGACGCTCTCCGACTGGTTCTATGCCGATCTCGCACTGGAAGCAGGCAGCATCGCGCCTCTCGATCCCGACTACGAAGAGCGCGCAATCTATGTGGCCGATGGCGCGGTGGAGATTGCAGGCGAAACCTTCGAAGGACCTCAACTTCTGATCTTCCGGCCTGGCGACCGCATCACAATCAAGGCCGCAACGAAGGCACGCATGATGCTGCTTGGCGGCGCCGCGCTGGAAGGCCCGCGCCATATCTGGTGGAACTTCGTTTCCTCGAGCCGCGAGCGGATCGAACAGGCGAAAGAAGACTGGGCGGAAGGCCGCTTCAAGCCGGTGCCGGGCGAAACCGAATTCATCCCCTTACCGGAGCGTTGAACATGGCGACACACGTGCATCTCGTGAGCAAGGAAAGCGTCTTTCAGGAAATGGAAGCCCGCCAGCACCGCATGACCGCAGACGAACCGGAAAGCAATCACGGCACGGACAAGGGACCGGCGCCGTACGAATTGCTGGTCGCCTCGCTCGCTGCCTGCACTTCGGCCACACTGCGCCTCTATGCGGATCGCAAGGGCTGGTCGCTCGGCACGATCACGGCGGACCTTTCCTTCAAACGCGACAAGGAGGGAAACGAGAGCATCGAGCGTGTGATAGGTTTTAGCGAAAGATTAGCCAACGAGCAGATGGAGCGCATTCGCGACATCATCGAGAAGACGCCGGTGACGAAAACGCTGAAGCGCAGCCTGACAATTTCAACGATGTTCAAGTGACGCGGAAATGAGACAACTGAAGAAGGCCCTACTCGTCCTCCCGCTTCTCGCGACAGCGCCTCTCTCCGCCGAGGCTTCAGCCGAGATGACGCCCGATGTTGCAGCGCGTGTCGCCGAGATTTCGGCAAAGCAGTTCAAGACGATCGTCAACTGCGAGAAATGCGATTTGAGCGGGGCCAATTTCGACGGACATTTTCTGCGCCTCGCCGCCTTTCAACGCACCGACCTGACAGGTGCGATGCTCCGAGGCGCGGAAATGACGGGCATTCATCTCACCCGGTCTAAGCTCGACGGCGCCAATCTTTCAGGCGCCAATCTTTCGGGCTCGGATCTGACCCGGACGAGCTTCCGCAATGCCAAGCTGCAGAACGCGCGGCTCGACGCGGCGCGCATGCACTACGCGGATTTCACCGGTGCAGACCTCCGCGGCGCCAATCTGCGCATCATCGAATTCGTGAACCGGCTCTCGTTCCGCGATGTCGATGCGCGGAACGCCATTTTTCATCACGCGCATCTAGGCAGCGTGGACCTCACAGGCGCCAATCTGAGCGGTGCGGATTTTACCCGTGCGACCGGCTTGTCGAACGCACAGCTCGCCAAGGCCTGCGGCGATGAAAAGACGATCCTGCCGCCGGGATTGAGCATACCGCGCTGCGCGCCCGCCACGGACTGACATCATGCCGCGAGCGGCCAGACCTCGCCGTCGCCATCCACCGCTCGCGTATCTGTGAAGTAGCTCGCCGCGCGCAGCACCATGTTGACTTCGCCGGTGCTGTCGATGAGCGGAAGCACGATCGACTCCGCGCACAGCCAGTTCCGGTCGTGCCATGAAAGCCGTGTCCGCCGCGCATAAGGCTGTACTTCTTCTACAACGGCGCGGAGCGCATCGAATATCTGCGGGAATGCATTTCCGTAAAGCTCCGGCGACACAAAGGCGCCCGTCACATCCCGGCCAAGTTGATCCACGATCTCGGTGCCGACCAGCCGGTGCCGGAACTGCAAAGGATCGCGATTCACATCGATCAGATTCATGATCGGCAAAAAGGATTTGATCTCGGATGGCAGCAGATCCATACGCGACGCTGCAACGCGCTCGCCCCTCTTCCTGCACCAGTAATCGAAGAGAAAGGCCAACCTCGGGTCACGGAACCCGTTCAACCGATTAGACATTTATGCCCCCCGGCAATACGCAACACTAGGGGATAGTCTCGGCTTCACTTGGTTAAGAGAGTATTACCGGAAAGAAAAATGGCGGGCCCGCAGGGGCCCGCCTTTCGATTCTATATGACATCTGAGTGTCAGAAACTCAGCGCCTTTACCTGCACCACATGCGGCAAGGCCTGGATTTCCGCGAGGATTTCGGCCGGGACCTCCGCATCCACCTCGATGAGACAGATGGCATCGCCGCCCGCCTTTTCGCGGCCCAGATTGAAATTCGCAATGTTGATGCCCGCCTTGCCGAGCAGCGAACCGAGCGCGCCGATGAAGCCCGGCTTGTCGATATTCGTCACATAGAGCATGTGACGGCCAAGCGTGGCTTCCATGTTGACGCCCTTAACCTGGATGATGCGAGGCAGACCGCCCGAGAAGACGGTGCCGGCGACGGCGCGCTCCTGCCGCTCCGTCTTCACGATGAGGCGGATATAGGTTTCATAGGCGCCCTGCTGCTCGAGCTTCACTTCGGCAACCTTGATGTCGCGGTCCTTGGCAATGACCGGGGCGGAGACCATGTTCACGTCTTCGAGCTGCGGCTTGAGAAGACCCGTGAGCGCAGCATTGGTGAGAACGCGCGTATTCATATCCGCGACATCGCCGGAATATTCGATGGTAACGGCGGAGATACCCGTCTCTGTGAGCTGCCCGGCGAAGGAGCCGAGCTGCTGCGCGAGCGTGAGGAACGGCGTGAGCTTCGGCGCTTCTTCGGCAGAAACCGACGGCACGTTGACCGAATTCGTGATCGCGCCCGAGAGGAGGTAGTCCGACATCTGTTCGGCAACCTGAAGCGCGACGTTCTCCTGCGCTTCATTGGTGGAAGCGCCGAGATGCGGCGTGCAGATTACCTGCTCCATGCCGAAAAGCGGGTTCGACTTCGCCGGCTCTTCCTCGAAAACGTCGAGCGCCGCGCCCGCGACATGGCCGCTCTCGATAGCGGCCTTGAGATCCGCCTCGACGATGAGCCCGCCACGCGCGCAATTGACGATCCGCACGCCCTTCTTGCACTTCGCGAGATTCTCGGCGTTCAGGATGTTACGAGTCTTGTCCGTGAGCGGCGTGTGCAGCGTGATGAAGTCGGCGCGCTTCAGAAGCTCGTCGAGGTCGACCTTCTCCACGCCGAGATCCTGCGCGCGCTCGGGCGTGAGGAACGGATCGAAGGCGATGACCTTCATGCGAAGGCCGAGGCCGCGATCGGCCACGATGGAGCCGATATTGCCGCAGCCGATGACACCGAGCGTCTTGGCCGTGACTTCGACGCCCATGAATTTCGACTTCTCCCACTTGCCCGCATGCGTGGAAGCATTGGCCTGCGGAATATCGCGGGCGAGCGAGAGCATCAGGGAGATCGCATGTTCGGCAGTGGTGATCGAGTTGCCGAACGGCGTGTTCATCACAATGACGCCAGCCGCCGTTGCCGCCGGAAGATCGACATTGTCGACGCCGATGCCGGCGCGGCCGACGACTTTCAGCTTCTTAGCCGCAGCGAGAACGGGCGGCGTGACCTTGGTGGCAGAGCGGATGGCGAGACCATCATACTCACCGATGATCTCGATGAGCTGATCGCGGTCGAGACCGGTCTTCACATCCACCTCGATGCCGCGATCCTTGAATATCTGCACGGCGGCGGGGGACAGGCTGTCGGAAATCAGAACCTTGGGCATTCGAGCCTCCATCTAATCTACTCGTCATGCCCGCCGCCTGCATTTGAAGGGGCCGGGCATCCAGAACCGCACTCTCCGGGATCGGCGCTCTGGATTGCCGGGTCACGGACCTGCGGTCCGGCGCGGCAATGACGACAAAAGGGTTCAATCGTAGTGAGTTCAGTTCACGCCGTTTCGAGCGAGGCGATGGCTTGCGCAAAGGCCCAGTCGAGCCAGGGCATCAGCGCGCGCATGTCGGCGGTCTCGACCGTGGCACCCGCCCAGATACGCAGACCCGCCGGCGCATCCCGGTAACCTGCGATGTCGTTGGCGACGCCTTCCTTGTCGAGAAGATCGGCGATCTTCTTGGCAAAGGCCACCTGCGCTTCCTCGTCGAGCGCGGTGACGCGGGGATCGACGATCTTGAGGCAGACGGAGGTATTCGAGCGTGTCTCGACCTTTTCGGCGAGGAATTCGGCCCAGGGGGTCCGGCCCGCCCATTCGGCGATCACGGCGGCATTCGCATCCGCGCGCGCGATGAGCGACTTGAGGCCGCCGATCGAGTCGGCCCAGTTCAGCGCATCGAGATAATCCTCGACGCAGATCATGGACGGGGTATTGATCGTCTCGCCCTTGAAGATGCCTTCGATGAGCTTTCCGCCCTTGGTCATGCGGAAAATCTTCGGCATGGGCCAGGCGGGCGTGTAGCTCTCGAGCCGTTCGACCGCGCGGGGGCTGAGGATCAGGATGCCATGCGCGGCCTCGCCGCCCAGCACCTTCTGCCAGGAATAGGTGACGACATCGAGCTTCGGCCAGGGAAGATCCTGCGCGAAGGCGGCGGACGTCGCGTCGCAGATCGTGAGGCCCTTGCGGTCCGCCGCGATCCAGTCGCCATTCGGTACGCGCACACCGGAGGTGGTGCCGTTCCAGGTAAAGACGACGTCATTGTCGAAATTGACTTCCGCGAGATTCGGGAGCTGGCCGTAAGGCGCCTTGAGAACGCGGGTGTCCTTGAGCTTGAGCTGTTTCACGACATCCGTGACCCAGCCTTCGCCGAAGCTCTCCCAGGCAAGCATGTCGACGCCGCGCGCACCGAGCAGCGACCAGAGCGCCATTTCGACGGCGCCGGTATCGGAAGCGGGCACGATGCCGATGCGGTAATCCGCGGGTACACCGAGAATGGCGCGGGTCTTGTCGATCGTCTCGACGATGCGCGCCTTGCCGGGCTTCGACCGGTGGCTGCGGCCAACGAGGGCATGTTCGAGATTTTTGACGGACCAGCCGGGGCGCTTGGCGCAAGGGCCGGAGGAGAAGTGCGGATTGGCCGGACGCACAGCCGGACGCTCAGTGGCGGTCATTTGCAACCTACCCTTTCAGATAGCTGCCCCTCGGTGGGGAGGGGTGTCCCGCCGCTGCGTATATGCCTCTCCCCATCCCAAGTCAAATGACGCCCCCGCGACGGAAATTCACGGCCTGCGGAACCCGCAGGAAGCCGGGGAATTATCTTCATGACACCTGCCGCGGGGCCCCTCCGAACGGCACCTCAACCGGGAATCACCCTTGCCGCACGCCTCCGCACGCTGGCTCATGCTGGGCCTACTTGTCGCCCTCTGGGGGTCGGCATTCGCCTTTGCCAAGATCTCGGTCGAAACCGTGGCTCCCGAATGGACCATGGCCGGGCGGCTCGCTGCGGCGGCGCTGCTGCTTTTGCCGCTGGCGCTTGTCGCGCGCCGCCTGCCGCTTCGCCCGGGGGCCTGGGGCTGGTTCGCCGCGCTGGCGCTGGTCGGCAACATCCTGCCCTTCCTCGCGATCAGCTGGGGCCAACAGCATATTTCCTCTGCGCTTGCGGGCATCCTGATCGGCTTCACACCGCTCGCCACGCTGCTGATCGCCCATCTGGCCCTGAAGGATGAGCGCATAACGCCCCGGCGTGCTGCGGGCTTTCTCATCGGCTTTGCCGGTCTCGTGGTCGTGCTCGGCCCCGCAGCCCTTGGCGGCATCGCATCTGGCAGCGACAGGGTCATGGGCCAGCTTGCCGTTCTGGCAGGGGCGTTCTGCTTCGCCTGCAACAACGTGCTGGCGCGGCGCATGCCTGACATGCCGGTTCTCGCAAAATCTTCCGGCGTGATGCTCTCCGGCGCATTGATCGGAACCCTGCTTGCCGCCGCCATGTCGCCGCCCGTGGACCTTGCCGGGGCAAGCCCCGCGTCGCTTCTCGGCATTGCCGGGCTCGGCATATTCTCGACGGGGCTTGCGGCGGTCGTCTTCTTCCGCCTCGTGGACAAGACCGGCGCAACCTTCGTTTCGCTCACCAATTATCTCGTCCCCGTCTTCGCCGCGATTGCGGGCTACCTGATTTTCGGCGAAGCGCTGCAGGATCGTGTGCTGGTTGGCCTCGGCCTCATCCTTGCGGGCATCGCCGTGAGCGAGTGGCGGCGCGGCTAGAGAACAAGCGCAGCGCCGACGCTCGCGACCATCAGCGCCGAGGCAGCGACGGCAATCGCACGCATGATGCGCGGCTCACGCACGAAGCGGCGGATCGCATCGCCGCCAATGCCCCATAGCGAGGTCGCCATCATCATTGCGCCCATGGAAATGCAGACAAGTGCCGCCGCTTGCGGCCCGTAGGGCGCAGCCGGTGCGACAAAGGCGGTGAATACCATCACGTTCTGTACATAGGCTTTCGGATTGACGGGATGAAGCAGAAGTCCTGCCCAGAACGATGGCGCTGCCTCGAATGCCGCTCCGCCGAAACCCGCCCTCGCAAGCCTCCAGCCGAGCCAGCAGATATAGGCGAAGCCGAAAAACTTGAGCGCGAGATAAGCCTCCGGCCATGCGACGAACAAGGCGCCGAGGCCGAGCGCACCCGCTGCGATCACGAAAAAGCCGCCTGCCCATATCCCGAAGAGATAAGGCAGCGCGCGGGCGAGCCCGACCGACGCGCCGACGGAGAGAAGGCTGAGATTGGCAGGCCCCGGCGTGAAACTCATCGTCGCGATGAACAGCGCGCCGAGCAAAAGAGCCTCGGTGAACATGACGGCACCGCCATGAGAGAGATGGAGGATCAGAAGGAGATTTCGGCTTTCATGTAGTCGGCGCAGCGACCGCGCAGGACGACGCGTTCGCCCGCATTGCTGCACCAGAGCGTGCCGCCGCGTTTCGAAATCTGCCGCGCGACGAGTTCGTTCTTGCCGAGCTTCTTCGCCCAATAGGGAACGGACGTGCAATGGGCTGAACCCGTGACCGGGTCTTCGTCGATGCCATGCACCGGCGCAAAGAAGCGCGAGACGAAATCGACACCGCCGCTGCCGGGAGCCGTGACGATCAGCCCCGCATTCAGCGGCGCGAGGAGACGTCCAAGCGTCGGAAAATCCGGCGCGAGCGCCGTAATCTCTGCCTCCGCACCGAACACCGCCATGAGGTTCGATGTTTTCAACCAGACAAGCGGCTTCGCCCCCAGCGCGTCGGCGATGGCGTCGGGCGCGGGATAGGGCTTCGGTGCCGCCGCCGGAAAATCCATAGCCAGCAGATCGCCCTCACGCTTCACGACGAGCGTGCCGCTGCGTGTCTCGAACCGGATGTCGGGCTTTGCATGACCGAGATGCGCGAAAAGCACATGCGCGGATGCAAGCGTTGCGTGGCCGCAGAGATCGACCTCCACGGTCGGCGTGAACCAGCGAAGTCGGTAGCCCTCCCCCTCCGGCGCGAAGAAAGCCGTTTCGGCGAGATTGTTCTCGGCGGCAATGGCCTGCATGACCGCATCATCAGGCCAGGCAGCAAGAGGCACCACGGCCGCCGGATTGCCCTCGAACACACGATCCGCGAACGCATCGACCTGATAGAGCTGCGCCTTCATTGCCGCCTCCAGTGGAATTGTATCGGTACAATTTCGGTGAACAGAAGCCAATTTCGGCTGAATTTCGATAATTGTCACCGCGCAAGAAACATGATTGACTCCGAAAATGGATTCAATGAGTTTATTGTACCCATGACAATTTCACTTTTTGACCCCGACGATATCGCCGCCCGTGCGGGCCCTCGCTATCGCGCCATTGCCGACGCGCTGCGCGATGCGGTCCAGTCGGGCCGCGCATCCGCCGGCATGAGGCTCCCGCCCCTGCGCGACCTCGCCTATGCGCTCGGCGTCACGGTCGGCACCGTCTCGCGCGCCTATGCCTTGGCAGCTTCGCGCGGCGAGGTGGCGGGCGAAGTCGGCCGCGGCACCTATGTGCTCGGCCATGGCGGACATGTGCGTGGAAATACCGGTGTCGGCTCCGCCGCCTTCCTCACCCTGCCCGACGCGACCATGGCCGCGATGAAGGCGGCGCTCGCCCCGCCCGCCGGACAGAACGAGATCGCCGGGGCGGCGATGAACGCCGTTCTCGATGAAGCGGACAAGCAGACGCCGTCATTCTACAACGCCTATCTCGCGCCGGGCGGCGCACCGCGCGAAAGGGAGGCCGCTGCCTCCTGGCTCGCCCATGGAGATTTTACGCCTGGTGCGGATGACATTCTCGTTTGCTCGGGCACGCAACAGGCAATCCTTGTCGCGATCCTCGCTACCACAGAGCCCGGCGACATCATCCTCACCGAAGCTTTGACCTATCACGCCATGGTGAACCAGGCAGGGTTGATGGGGCGCCGCGTCTCGCCTGTCGACATAGACGAGGAAGGGCTGATCCCCGAAGCGCTCGACCGCGCGGCGCGGGAACTGAAGCCCGCCGCCCTCTTCGTGGTGCCGACGCTGCAGAACCCGACCAGCGCCATCATGAGCGAGGAGCGCCGGCGTGAAATCGCGGCCATCGCGAAAAAGCACGACTTCGCCATCATCGAGGACGATATCTACGGCAAGCTCGTCGCGGAGAGACCCCTGCCCGTCGCGCATCATGCGCCGGAACGCACCTGGCTCGCGACGAGCCTTGCAAAAACCGTCGGCTGCGGATTGCGCATCGGCTTCCTGATCCCGCCCGCCGCCTTGTTCGAGCGCGCCCGCGCCATCCTTCACGGCCAGGGACAGACCGTCCCGCCACTCATGGCTGCGCTCGCCACGCAGCTCATGGAAAGCGGCGGCGCGAACAGAATCCGCGAACGCATCGTGACGGAGATGGCGGAGAGGCACGCGATCACGCGGGCGATGTTGCCCGGCCTGCGGCTCACGACGCATGCGAACTCGCTTTATGTATGGCTCGAACCGCCGGAAGCCTGGCGCGCTCACGCGCTGGTCGAGGCGGCGCGGCTACGCGGCACGGCAATTGCCGCAGGGGAGGATTTCATGGTCGGACGCATGGACCGAACCTCGCGCCATGTGCGTCTCGCGATCGGTCAGCCGCAGACGCGAGAGGAATTGAAGCAGGGCCTCCAAACCATCGCCGCGCTGTTGGCGGAAACGCCTGTCGGCATCGCCGTGCCTGCGTGAGCCCTATTCCTCGTCGAAGGCAGCGAGAAAATTGAGCGGCCCGTGACCTTTGCCGAAGCCCGGCGCGGTGCGGATCGCTTCATGCACATAGTCGCGCGCCGTGGCGACCGCAGCTGTGAGATCCACACCCTGGGCAATGAGCGCGGCGATGGCCGAAGCAAGCGTGCAGCCCGTGCCATGCGTATGGCGCGTATCGATACGCGGCGAAGAAAAGACCTGCAGCGTTTCCTGCGTTGCCAGCACATCGAAGATGATGTCGCCCGGCAGATGCCCGCCCTTGAGCAGCACCGCTTCCGCACCGAGGCCGAGCAGCGCATCGGCCGCCGCCTTCTGGCCGTCCACATCCTCGATCTTTCGGCCGGTCAGCGCCTCCGCCTCCGGCACATTCGGCGTGACGAGCGCCGCAAGCGGGATCAGCACTTCACGGATCGCCGATACGGCGCTGTCTTCGAGGAGCGAGGCGCCGCCTTTTGCGATCATCACTGGATCGACGACGAGCGCAGGTGCCATCTCACCGCGCGACAACTCCTCGGCAACCGCTTCTACGATGTCGGCATTGTGCAGCATGCCCGTCTTGATCGTGTCGGCGCCGATATCTTCCAGCACGGCGCGCATCTGCCCGACCACGATGTCGAGAGGGACTTCGTGAATGGCGCTGACGCCCAGCGTGTTCTGAACCGTGATTGCGGTGACCGCCGTCATGGCAAAGCCGCCCATGGCGGTGACCGCCTTGATGTCGGCCTGGATGCCGGCGCCGCCGCCCGAATCCGAGCCCGCCACGATGAGAACGCGGCCTTGCATGGGAGAAGTCATTGAATGTGCCTGACGCTAATGCAGCCTGAGATCAGGCCGCATTATGCTCGATCACGGCGGCAATGTCGTTGACCACCGAGGTAACGAGCTTCTCGTCGTCGCCCTCCGCCATCACGCGAATGAGCGGTTCCGTGCCGGACTTGCGGATGACGAGACGGCCGCCCGCGCCGAGGCGGCTTTCGCCCTCGCGGATAGCGTCCTGCACATCCTTGTCCTTCAAGGGTTCGCCCCGCTTGAAGCGAACATTCTTGAGAAGCTGCGGCAGAGGGTCGAAGACATGGGTGAGTTCGCTCACCGGCCGGTCTTCAGCCTTCAGCACCGCAAGCACCTGCAGCGCGGCGATGAGCCCGTCGCCGGTGGTCGAGAAATCCTTCAGCACGATATGGCCGGACTGCTCGCCGCCCACATTGTAGCCGTGCTGGCGCATATGCTCGACGACATAGCGATCGCCGACCTGCGTGCGAATGAGGTCGAGATCGAGCGTCTTCAGGTAACGCTCAAGCCCCAGATTGGACATGACGGTTGCGACGACACCGGGCGCCGAAAGCTTGTCCATTTCCTTCCAGTGGCGCGCGATGAGACCCATGATCTGGTCGCCATCGACGATCTTGCCGCGCTCATCCGCGATGATGACACGGTCCGCATCGCCATCGAGAGCAATGCCGATATCCGCGCGGCGCTCGCGCACCGTGGCGCACATGCGCTCGGGCGAGGTCGAACCGCATTCCTCGTTGATGTTGAAGCCGTTGGGGTCCGTACCGACCGTCACTACTTCTGCACCCAGCTCCCAGAGCACGGCGGGCGCTACCTTGTAGGCAGCGCCATTCGCGCAATCGACAACGATGCGCAGCCCCTCGAGCGTCTGCTGCTTGGGAAAGGAATGCTTCACATGCTCGATATAGCGCGCCTGCGCATCCTCGATGCGCTTTGCGCGGCCGAGCGCGCGCGAGCCGGCCAGATTGTCGGCGAGCCCGTTATCCATGTGATGCTCGATCGCGAGCTCCACTTCATCCGACAACTTGAAGCCGTCCGGGCCGAAAAGCTTGATGCCGTTGTCCTCGAAGGAATTATGCGAGGCGGAAATCATCACGCCGAGATCGGCGCGGAGCGAGCGGGTGAGCATGGCGACGGCCGGCGTCGGCAGCGGGCCGAACAGAAACACATCCATGCCCATCGAGGTGAAGCCGGCAGTGAGCGCAGGCTCCAGCATATAGCCCGAGAGCCGCGTGTCCTTGCCGATCACGACACGATGACGATGCTCGCCGCGCCGGAAGACGCGGCCTGCCGCCATGCCGACGCGAAGCGCGGTTTCGGCGGTCATATGTCCAGTATTGGCGGTCCCACGGATTCCGTCGGTACCGAAATATTTGCGGGCCATGAATTGAACGGTCCTCGCGCCTTTTCTCGGTCTGTGTCTCATTCTGGCCTGCCATCGAAAGCCCCCACGGCCCCCGGCACGCCCCCCAAGCGACACATCTAACGAACGATATGTGGCGAATATAGGATTCTATGCGCCATTTGCAGTTAAAGTTTTCTTGCTAAATCTTTCATTAACCTTGGAACGGCGTCTCGAAGCCGGCCGCCACGGCCAGCGCGTCCGAAAGCGGCCGGGGCTCATGCGTACGGATGATCCGCGCACCGCGCAGGGCCGCCAGAAGCTCGGCCGCGAGCGTCGCCGCCCCCGCCTCGCCGGGGGCCCGCCCGGTCACCGCCCTGAGAAAGGACTTCCGCGACACGGAGATGAAGACCGGGAGTCCGAAGCGGGCCTCGATCTCGCCGAGCCTCGACAATACGTCGAAGGAGGTCTCAGGCCGGGGGCCGAGGAAAAACCCCATGCCGGGGTCGAGAACGATTCGCTCCCGCCGGATGCCGGCCGCTTCCAGCGTCGCGAGGCGTGCGCCGAAAAAGGCGCATATCCTCTCGACCATGTCTCCCTCCGGCGCCTCCCGCCGGTCGGCATTACCCTCGCCCTGGATCGAATGCATGAGGACGAGATTCGCATCCGCCCTCGCAAGCGCGGGATAGAAGGCGGGCTCCGCGAAGCCGCGAATATCGTTCAGCCACCCGGCGCCATGCGCGAGCGCGAAGGCTTGCGTCTCCGGACGGAAACTGTCGACCGAAATTTCGATGCCGTCGCCCGCGAGCGCCTCCATGACGGGAGCGAGGCGGCGGATTTCCTCTTCCGCCGGTACCGGCGCCGCATCCGGGTTCGACGAGGCGGGTCCGAGATCCACCACATCGGCCCCTTCCTCGACGAGCCGCCGCGCATGGGCAATGGCGGCATCGGCGGCAAAATAGCGCCCGCCATCGGAGAAGGAATCCGGCGTGATGTTGACGATGCCGAAAATGAGAGGCCGCTGGAACATGGGGCAGGTTCTAGCACGCGGAGCGCCTTGGGGCGACGGTTCAGGCGCTCGTATTGTCCATGCCGATGCACATGACGCCCGATACGAGCTGGTCGATCAGCGTGTCGAGTTCCCGCCGGGACGTGCCCGCAAACTGCATCAGCGCCACAGTGTGCCCGCCGCCGAGATAGATGCGGGCGGCAGCGCGCGCGTTGAGCGCGGGCGGGAGCCGGCCTTCTCTCTTCCCCCGCGCAAAGACCTTCTGTGCGATGTCGTGAAGCTGCTCCAGCACCTCCATGTAGTGTGGCCAGACATCGGCACGCACGCCTGTGCTCCAGTCGAGCCAGACCTTGATCATGTCCGGCTTCTCATGGGCGGCGGCGGCAAAGCGCGTGGCAAGCGAGGTCAAGGCTGCGCGCACATCGCCCTTCCCGCCAAGGGAGTCCGAAACGACATCGAGAAGAAAAACCTCAACCTGGCCGAGCACCGCCGCAACGAGATCCTCCCGCGTGCGGAAATAGGAATGGACCGTCGGGATCGAGACCCCTGCCCGCTCCGCAACATGGGAGTGCGTCGCCCGGGCGACACCATGATCCGCAAAGGCCGAAAGGGCACATTCGAGGAGCTGAGCCCGGCGGATTTCGGGGCTGAGCCTTGTTCGGGCGGGGCGAGCGGGAGACATCCGGATCGGGCCTTTCAAGCGGGAATCGGCGGTTTTCGGGGAGTATAGCGGCTCCGCCCGCATTTGCGGGATGGGCGGGCCCGCCCTGTTGACTCCCGGACGGTTCTTATTGATATAATACTCAATATTGCGCATGAGGGGAGGAGACATCATGACCGCAATCGCGACTGCCCGGACCCAGACGTCCGAGGCCATGGACCTGCCGCTCGACAAGATCGACGTGAGCCGCGCCGAACTTTTCGAACGCAATGTCGAAGGTGAATACTTCCGCCGCCTGCGCCGTGAAGACCCGGTGCATTACTGCGCCGAAAGCGCCTATGGACCGTACTGGTCGATCACCAAATACAAGGACATCATGGCGGTGGACACGAACCACCAGGTGTTCTCTTCGGAAGCCGGCCTCGGCGGCATCATCATCGAGGACGGCATCCAGAAAAGCAGCGCCGAAGGCGCCATCGACCTGCCGAACTTCATCGCCATGGACCCACCGCGGCATGATGAGCAGCGCAAGGCCGTGAGCCCCATCGTTGCACCGGCAAACCTCGCAAAGCTCGAAGGCACGATCCGCGAACGCATCTGCCGCACGCTTGACGGCCTGCCTGTGGGCGAGGAGTTCGACTGGGTGCCGGCCGTTTCGATCGAACTGACGACCCAGATGCTCGCGACACTGTTCGATTTTCCCTTCGAGGAGCGCTCGAAGCTCACTCGCTGGTCGGATGTGGCGACGGCGGAGCCCGGCAGCGGTATCGTCGACAGCTGGGAGCAGCGCACCAGCGAGATCATGGAATGCGCCGCGACCTTCCAGGGCCTCTGGAACGAGCGCATGAAGAATCCCGGCATGGACCTCGTTTCCATGCTGGCGCATTCTCCGGCGACGCGCGACATGACCCCGCAGAATTATCTCGGCAATGTGCTGCTGCTGATCGTCGGCGGCAACGACACGACGCGCAATTCGATGACCGGCGGCGTGCTTGCGCTCGACCGCAACCCGAAGGAGCGTGAAAAGCTCTACGCCAACCCGGGACTCATCGACAACATGGTGTCGGAGATCATCCGCTGGCAGACGCCGCTCGCCCATATGCGCCGCACGGCAATTGCCGATGCGGAAGTGGGCGGCAAGACGATCCGCAAGGGCGACAAGGTGGTCATGTGGTACATCTCGGGCAACCGCGACGATGAAGTGATCGAACGGCCCGATGATTTTATCATCGACCGCCCGCGCGCGCGTCAGCATCTCTCCTTCGGCTTCGGCGTGCACCGCTGCGTCGGCAATCGCCTGGCAGAAATGCAGTTGAAGATTCTCTGGGAAGAAGTTCTGAAGCGTTTCTCCCGCATCGAGGTGATGGATGAACCCGTGCGGGTCCGCTCCAATTTCGTGCGCGGCTATGCTTCGCTGCCCGTGAAACTCCACGCCCATTGAGAAGGAAAAGAGAGTGACGAAGGTCAACTACATCGAGGCGAGCGGCAAGATCCACGCGGTGGACGCCGAAGCCGGAATTTCGGCGATGGAAGCGGCGGTTAAGAACGCCGTCCCGGGCATCGATGGCGACTGTGGCGGCGCAGCCGCCTGCGCGACCTGCCACGTCTATGTGGACGAGGCCTGGCTGCCGAAGACGAGACCAGCACAGGAAGGGCTCGAGAAGAGCATGCTCGAATTCGCGGAAGATGTGCGCGAAACGAGCCGCCTCGCTTGTCAGATCACGCTCGACGCCTCGCTGGACGGACTTGTGTTAAGGCTGCCGGAGAAGCAGCACTGACGGCATCGGGAGACGCCGGACAGGGAAAGGGAGGCTCGCGAGAGCCTCCCTTTTATTTTACCGGCCCTTGTTTCTAGTTGCGAAGAAGCGCGTTCCGGCATTCGCTCAACACCGGCTCTTCTTCAGCCGTATGGTCGGCCGCCATATAGCTCAGCGTCGCCTCATTACCCTTGGTGTGCCACCGCCAGCCAAGCTCTTCGTTGAGCGAGGCATATTTTGCGCCGGAGCCGGACGGCATGATGCGCATGGGCGCCAGCTTCCCGTCATAAGCGAGCGCGGCCAGCGCATTTCCGTCCTCGAAGTTGAAATAGATCGCCTGCACCGTGACGTCGCCCTCACAATCATAGGTGATGCTGAGCGCGTCGTAACGCGACGGCTCGCCATGTGCCTCCTGCGGCGCTTCCTCGCCGCATGCTGCAAGCGCCAATGCCGCGCCAATCGCAGCAACCGCACCGAACTTCATTGATCGTCTCCCTCTTGTCCGCATCGATCGCGATTTCACGACAGCGCAGACCGGGGATCAAGACAGCACAACAAAAAAGGGAGGCCGAAGCCTCCCTTTTGCATTCTCGTCTTGGCCAAGCTTTATGTCCCCTGCGGAGCGGGGGGCACGCCCATAGGGCCGTCGCCGCTCGATGTCGTGCCGGTGACGGGCACGGAGGAAGTCGGACCTTCGACGGGCTTCGGCGCATCGCCGCGATCGCGGACCGGCGGCTCACCCTTCAGCAGATTCTGGATCTCATCGCCGGACAGCGTCTCATATTCGAGCAGGCCCTTGGCGATGGTGTGCAGCTCGTCGATGTGATCGGTAAGGATTTTGCGCGCCGTCTCATACCCTTCGTCGACGATGCGGCGTACCTCTGCATCGATCACACGCTGCGTCTCTTCGGACATGTTCTGCTGGCGCGCCACGGAATGGCCGAGGAACACTTCTTCCTCGTTTTCCGCATAGGCGAGGGGTCCGAGCTTGTCGCTCATGCCCCAGCGCGTGACCATGGCCTTCGCCATCTTGGTCGCCATCGAAATATCGGATGAGGCGCCGGAGGTCACCTTGTCATGGCCGAAGATGATTTCCTCGGCAAGACGTCCGCCCATGGCAACGGCGAGGTCTGCATTGAGCTTTGCCCGCGTTACCGACACCTGGTCGCGTTCCGGCAGGCGCATCACCATACCGAGCGCACGGCCGCGCGGAATGATCGTCGCCTTGTGGATGGGATCGGAGGCCGGCATGTGAAGCGCGACCAGCGCATGGCCGCCTTCGTGATAGGCGGTGAGCCGCTTCTCTTCCTCGGACATGACCATGGAGCGGCGTTCCGCGCCCATCATCACCTTGTCCTTGGCGTCCTCGAACTCGGCCATGGTGACGAGACGCTTGCCGCGCCGCGCAGCCATGAGCGCCGCTTCGTTGACGAGATTGGCGAGGTCGGCACCGGAGAAGCCGGGCGTGCCGCGCGCGATGGTGCGGGCATCGACATCCGGCGCCAGCGGCACCTTCTTCATGTGAACCTTCAGGATCTTCTCGCGGCCCACGACATCCGGGTTCGGCACCACGACCTGGCGGTCGAAGCGGCCCGGACGCAGCAGCGCAGGGTCGAGCACGTCCGGCCGGTTCGTCGCCGCGATGAGGATGATGCCCTCATTCGGCTCGAAGCCGTCCATCTCGACGAGCAGCTGGTTCAGCGTCTGCTCGCGCTCGTCATTGCCGCCGCCGAGGCCGGCACCGCGATGACGGCCGACCGCATCGATTTCATCGATGAAGATGATGCAGGGCGCGTTCTTCTTCGCCTGCTCGAACATGTCGCGCACACGGCTGGCGCCGACGCCAACGAACATTTCAACGAAGTCGGAGCCGGAAATCGTGAAGAAGGGCACATTCGCCTCGCCTGCGATCGCGCGTGCGAGCAGCGTCTTGCCGGTGCCGGGAGGGCCGACAAGCAGCACGCCCTTGGGAATGCGTCCGCCAAGGCGTTGGAACTTTGCCGGGTCGCGCAGGAAGTCCACGATCTCGGTGAGATCGTCCTTCGCCTCGTCGATGCCGGCCACGTCGTCGAACATCACGCGTCCGTGGCGCTCGGTCAGCAGCTTCGCCTTGGACTTGCCGAAACCCATGGCCTTGCCGCCGCCGCCCTGCATCTGGCGCATGAAGAAAATCCAGACCGCGATGAGAAGCAGCATCGGGAACCACGACACGAGAATGCCGAGCAGCGAGGGCACGTTCTCTTCGGAGGCCTTCGCAACGATGCTCACATCATGCGTCTTCAGCGTCTCGACAAGCTGCGGGTCCTGCGGCGCCACGGTGGCGAACTTGCCGCCATCCCTGTAGGTGCCGCTCACCTTTTCGCCCTGGATGACGACTTCGCTCACCCGCCCGGACGTCACATCCGAGAGGAAACGCGAATAACCGATTTCGGAGCCCGTGCCGTCCTTCGGCGCCGGTCCCTGAAACAGGTTGAACAGCGCGATGAGAAGCAGCGCGCCAAGCACCCAGACAGCGAAATTCTTGAAATTTGACAAGGCCTTCTACCTTTTTACCTGACGACCTGAAGCCCCGGCCGGGCAGGGTTGCATTGCAGGGGCCGTGCCAGACGGCTCCGACTTCTCGAGTGTTTCTAATCTAGAAGAACATAGTGGCCATAGAAAGGTTTACCAAGTGCCAGCGGCACACCCTTCCCCGGCCATTCAGGCATTTTTTGGCGCTTTTTCGAGGGAAAAGCCCCGGCTGGGACGAAGCGCCGCGCGCAACTCGATCTTTGGATCGAGCGTCCCCAAATGGGGCGCGGCCACGAGCCGGCCGAGCTGCCAGGCGCCGGGCAAGGCGAAGAGCGCGGTCCGAGGCGCCGCCGGGATCGCAATGCCGCCCGCGGAGAGATGCCTCACCCCCTCCTGACCTAGCGCCTGAATGGCAATCTTCGCCCCGCGCGGCGCCCGGGCGAGGGTAATCCGGAACCGATTGTCCCAAAGACCTTCGCCGCCGGGACCGAGAACGAGCCCCGGCGCGGCCGCCGCCGCGGCCACCTCCCGCGTCGCAAGGAGCTGCCCGCCCGTCATGGCGAGTTTCACACCAGCCAGCGTCCGCCCCCGCCCGAGCGTCCCCCCCCTGAGTGCGGCATAGACGCCCTCAAGCGCCTCAAGCCGCGGCGCATAGCCGTGCCCGCCAATGGTCCGGATCACAGCCGCGAGAAGCCGCAGACCGATGTCGCGCGGTGCCGCCTGGAGAGCCTGCTCATCCATCTCGACATAGCCGAGCGGCGACAGACGTGCATGCGCGGCGAGCAGCGCCGCCGTTTCCGCTTCCAGCGCCTCGCGCGCCTGCGCCATCAGCGCTGCTGTGCGCGCGAGCCGGCCGGCATCGAGCCCGAGCGGCGACAGCGCGGACAGAAGCTTGCGCGCCTTCACCCGGTCGAAAGCCTCGTTTTCATTGCTCGGATCCTCGACAGGCGCGAGGCCGGACCGGCGCACCGTCGCGAGTAGTCTCTCGCGCGGCAGATCGAGCAAGGGGCGGAGCAGCCGCACGGAGCCGTCTTCGGCAAGCGGACGGACGGATGCCATGCCCGCCAGCCCGTCGACGCCGCTGCCCCGCGCAAGACGGAGAAGAAAAGTCTCGGCCTGGTCCTCGAGGTGGTGCGCGGCGAGAAGTTCTCTCGCGCCGGCGGCCCGGCAGGCTTCGAGCAGCAACCGGTACCGCACTTCGCGCGCCGCGGCCTGGATGCCGCTTGCGGGCTTCTCGCCCTTCCAGCGGAGAATCCGGTGCGGCACGCCAAGCTCTTTCGCCATCGCCGCCGCCCGCTTCGCCTCGGCGGCGGAGGCCGCGCGCAATCCGTGATCGACGGTGAAGGCGTGAAGTGAAACGCCCTTGCGTCGCCGCGCCCATCGAGCGGCGAGCACCAGCAGCGCAAGCGAATCCGGCCCGCCCGAAAAGGCGACCGCGATGGCTTTCGATGGTGAGAGTGCCGCAAGCCGCGCGGCAAATTCCGCGGCGCTGACGGGAGAGGCTGCCTGCCGCGCGGTCTCGTCCTGCGCGCTCATCCCCCTCCCCCTTGCGTTTCAGCCGCGTGCTGGCGGGATCAGCAACCCGCCTTCTGCCGTTCGGAGCGCGCCCGCGCCACGATGGCGGGCGTCGCCTGCGGAAAACGGGAGCCGAGTTCGCCCCAGACCGTGCAGGCCGCATCCTTGTTGCCGAGCGCGGCGAGGCTCATGCCCAGCTTGAGCAGGCTGTCCGGCGCCTTGTTGCTCGACGCGTAGGTCGTGTAGCCCGTCAGGAAGGCATCGCCCGCACGCTTGAAATCGTTTTGAGCGTAATAGGTTTCGCCGAGCCAGTATTGCGCATTGCCGGCGAGATTATGGCGGGGATGCAGGCTCAGGAACTCCTGGAAGGCTTGCCGCGCCTGGTCGAACTGACCGCGCTTCATCAGGTCGATCGCGAAATCATATTGGGCTTCGGGCGTGCCGTTCGGAAGGATGGAGGGCGCCGAACCCGCAGCGGCTTCACGGTCCGCCGGAGGCGGCGAAAGTTCCGCCGGCACACCGCCGCCATCGCCATCCTCGCGCACCGCGCCCATGCCACCGCCAGAACCGCCACCCGAACCGCCGCCTGCAAGATCCTGGAACCGGAGGTCCACATCGGCCTTGAAGAGTTCGAGCTGGCGTTCCGCCGAAGCGGCGCGATGATTCGCCTCTTCGAGACGGCCGTTGAGGCTGCGCACCTGGTCCTCGAGTTCGAGGACGCGGGACTGGAGATCGGCATTCCCCGCGCCACTGTCCAGCGCGCGAGGCGCGCCGGAAGGCGCACCGCCACCGCTATAGGTCTGGCGCTGAAGATCGGACAATTCGTTCTCGATACGATCGAGGCGATTGCTGAGAGAGCGCATATCGGGCGTGCCCGACTGCGCGAAGGCCATGCCCGCGCCGCCAAGCGGCAAACCGGCCAGAAGCACGGCAACCAGAAGCTGCTTGCTGGGGCAACGATTGAAAAGCAATCGAACCTCCCGTTCGGATGTCAAATCGAGACGTTATCTTAGAGCCAAGTACGACCAAATTGCGGCGCATGGCTGCCGCTTGCAGCCGACGAAAAACGCCCCTCCGCTCATCGCGAAGGGGCGCTTCCGTATCTCATCCGTATCTGCGTTGCGGAGCTGAAATCAGCTGCCGACGCCCGACACGATGACCGTCACCGCACGGCGGTTCTGGGACCAGCAGCTCTCGCTCGAGTCGAGGCAGACCGGACGTTCCTTGCCGTAGGAAACGGTGTTGAGGCGGCTGGCGGCAACGCCGAGGCTCACCAGATAGTCCTTCGCGGCGTTGGCACGGCGGCCACCGAGCGCGAGGTTGTATTCGCGGGTGCCGCGTTCGTCGGCATGACCTTCAATCGTGAAGGTGAGGTTGCCGTACTGCGCCATCCAGGCCGCCTGACGCTGCAGCGTCGCGCGGGCTTCGTCGCTGAGCGACGACTTGTCGGTGTCGAAGAAGACGCGATCGCCGACGTTCTGGGCGAGGTCTTCGGGGCTGCCGGGCTGAATCTGACCGGCGGTCGACGGATTGGAAGAGGCACCGCTGCCATCATCGGTAGAGGAGCAAGCAGCGAGCATCAGGAAAGCAGCGGCCACAGCGGCAAACCGCAGACCAGCATTCGGGGACTTCATTCGGGTGATCTCCTTTTGATCTCAGCGGCCAAGGCGCCTCAGCGCTCAATTGAATTGACACTCTTGCACAACAATCCCCCGCAGCAAAACGGGCCGGGAGCCCCTCTCACCCGGAAGACAGTCGTGTAGAAAACCTTCCCGTCCAGCCATCAAGGCCGAAGCGGAACACGTCGCCCGCAATTGGCCGACGCTGGGGTTGCTGTACCGCAACAGAATAGTAGCTAGGCTCCAGAGTTACGGCAAGCAGCATCGGATATCATGCGTCTTTTCAGTCAAGATCGCGTGACATTTTTACATCATGAAGAGTCAGCCAGCCCCATTTCGGGGCCGGCTGTCTCGTCCAATCCGGATTTACTGGATGCGGGGTGACCAGGCCGGGTCGGAGGCCATGGTCGCAGCGGGAACGGGCCGCTCATTATAGCCCGTCACATCGACCGACCAGAGGCCCGGCCCGCCCTGCGCGCCGCGCGTTTCGCGAAAGAACATGAGAACGCGGCCATTGGGCGCCCAGGTCGGGCCCTCATTATGGTAGCCCTCAGTCAGGATGCGCTCGCCGGTGCCGTCGGGCCGCATGACACCGATAACGAAGCGTCCGCCCGTGATCTTGGTGAAGGCGATGAGGTCGCCACGCGGCGACCAGACCGGGGTCGCATAACTGCCCTGGCCGAAGCTGACGCGGCGCTGATTCGAGCCGTCGGCATTCATCACATAGATCTGCTGAGAGCCGCCGCGATCGGATTCGAAGGTCACCTGGCGCCCGTCCGGCGAATAGCTCGGCGCGGTGTCGATGGCCGCCGTGTTGGTCATGCGCGTCACCTGCCGGCTGCGGAGGTCCATCGTATAGATGTCGGAATTGCCGCCCCGCTGCAGGCTCATGATGATGCGCTGGCCGTCCGGCGAGAAGCGCGGCGCGAAGGTCATGCCCGGAAACTCGCCGACCACTTCCTGCTGGCCGGTCTCGATGTCGAGCACATAGACGCGCGGCTGATTGTTGCGATAGGCGAGATAGGTGATTTCCTGCGAGTTCGGGCTGAAGCGGGGCGTCAGCACGAGTTCGGCGCCATTGGTCAGCATGCGTGGGTTATGTCCGTCCTGATCCATGATCGCGAGGCGTTTCACGCGCGCATTCTTCGGACCCGTTTCCGAGACATAGACGATGCGCGTGTCGAAATATCCGTCTTCGCCGGTGAGGCGCTTGTAGATGGCGTCGGAGACGAGATGCGCGACCCGGCGCCAGTTGTCCGGCGTGGTGAAGAACTGCAGGCCGGTGAGCTGCCGCTCCCCGAGCACATCCCACAGCCGGAATTCGACGCGAAGGCGACCGTCCGCTTCCATCCGGGCCTGGCCGGTGACCAGCGCCTGCGAATTGATGATGCGCCAGTCGCCGAAGCGCGGCTGCACGTTGATGTCGGAGATCCTTTCGATGAAGGACGCCTTGGGCAGCGGGCGGAAGAGACCCGACCGCTCGAGATTGTTGCTGATGACGGAGGAAATTTCGGCGCCCACCTGCGCCTCCCGTCCCTCGCCGCCCACGAAATCCGTGATCGCGATGGGCAGGGGGTCGACATTGCCCCTGTTGATGTCAATCTGCACCTCCGCCCGGAGGGGCATGGCGGCAAACAGGATGCCGAAGAAGACCATGGCGGCGAGTGCCAGCCGGTCCTTCCCGCGGCCAATGCGCGTCACACTGAGAAATTCAACCATTTCGGCTTCTCCTGCCCTGTGGGTCCGCTTCGTCCGCTCACATCATTCCGGACATGTCGAAGTTGAGGTTCATGTTTCGCCAGTTCGTATACTTGTTTCGTGGCAAAAAATTGTACGGCGCGCATTTCTGCACGGCCTGGACCGCCCGATCCGCGAAAAGCCGCGACAGGGCGCCGCCACTCGAGCTCGAAATGACCGGATTGCCGGCCAGCGAACCGTCCTGATTGAGCGAGAATCGGACCGATGCCCTCAGCTTGTCGGCGTCCGCGCTGCCCGCGAAATCGCGCACGTTCCAGCATTCCTGGACGCGCTGCCGCACGGCATCGACCTCGCTCAGCGAAAGCGCCATCGCCGGATCATCAGACCGCGGCAGATCGAGCTCCACATCGGCGGACTCGCGCGGCTGCGCGCGCGGCGCGGCATCCGGCGTCTTGTTGAGTAGCTGGGCGATCTGGTTCGGATCGAACTTTTTTTCCGGCTCGGGCTTGGGCGGCGTCGGCCTGTCGACCTTCTTCTCGACGGGCTTCGGCTCCTCCTTCTTCACCTCTTTCTCAGGCGAGGGCTCGGGCTTCGCCTGGGGCGGAGGCGGCGGAGCGGGCGCAGGCGCCGGCGGGGTGGGCGTCGGCCGCTCGGCGACTTGCGGGCGCGGCGGCTCCGGCTCTTCGACCGGAGGCTTCGGCGTCTCGACCTTCTTCTGGCTGACGAGGTTCGTCTTGTCGGAGATCGTGACAAGTTCGATCGGAACGACGCGGAGCGGCGGCTCGGGAAGTTCACGGGGGCCCGGGAACGTCACGAAGGCAAGCAACACGACCGCCAGGTGAGCGGCGACTGAGATCAGAAACGGTTTGCGCATTACCGCCGCTTAGTTCGCACGACGCCCGCCGGCCGGAGCGGGAGGCGAAGTGTCGGTCTCTGTTACAAGGGCGACTTTCGAGAAGCCGGCTGCGCTCAACCGGCCCATCACGTCCATCACCCGTCCATAGGCAATTCCCTGGTCGGCCCGGACGAAGATGCGCTGCTCATAGCCGTTCTCGGCAATCGCCGTGAGCTGCGGCACGAGCGCGTCGGCCTCCGTCAGCGTTTCCTGGACGAAGATTTCGCCCTGGCCATTGATCGTGATGGTGAGAGGCTCCGTGTCGCCGGGGATCGGCGCGGCCTGCGACTTCGGCAGATCGACCGGCACGCCGACCGTAAGCATCGGCGCCGCCACCATGAACACGATCAGCAGCACCAGCATCACGTCGACGACCGGCGTGATGTTGATTTCGGACATGGGCGCACGCCCGAACTTGCTGCGGCCACCACTCTTCTTGCCGACCGACATCGCCATGGCTCACCCCCGCTCGTCGAGCTGGCGCGACAGGATTGCGGAAAACTCATCCGCGAACCCTTCCATGCGCTGGGCGATCTTGGAGGTCTGGTTCGAGAAGCGGTTATAGGCGACGACCGCCGGAATGGCGGCGATGAGGCCAAGGCCCGTCGCGAAAAGCGCTTCGGCGATGCCGGGCGCGACGACCGCGAGGTTCGTATCGCGGCTCACCGCGATCGACTGGAACGAGTTCATGATGCCCCAGACCGTGCCGAACAGGCCGACGAAGGGCGAGACGGAACCGACAGTCGCGAGGAAGAGCAGCCGGTTTTCCAGCGCCATCATCTCGCGGTTGATGGTCACCTGCATGACCTTGTCCACCCGCTCCTTGAGGCCGACGAACGAACTCGCGACCACTTCCTGCGAACGGCGCCATTCGCGCATCGCCGCAATGAACAGGGCGGAAAGCGGGCTCTGCGGGCGGTGACCCATCTCCTGGTAGAGATCCTCGAGCGAGCGGCCCGACCAGAAAACGCGTTCGAACTGGTCGATCCGCTTTTCGATCCGCGCAAAGCGCCACCACTTGTCGAAAATGATTGCCCAGGACCAGATGGAGGCGAAGACGAGCCCCATCATCACGAGCTTGACGACGATATCGGCACGAAGGAACAGCCCCCAAAGGCTGAAATCCATCGGGACGGCATCGACCATTGTTTCGGTGATCACCTGTTGGGTGGCGACGGGATCCATTCAGTGCCTCTCCGTGCTCTCGGACTCAATGCAGGGAGCGGCACATGACAGGCGCGGCCTTACGCAACCGGGTTACACCCGTATGCGCCCCACGCTTCATGTCTGCCCCCAAATTGAGGCCGAAGTTAGTCTTTCAATTATGTCATAACCGTGGCGCGGCCCCGGATTCGGTTCGTATCCTCAAGAGGTTAGCAGCTTAGTGTGTCCGGCCGGGCACAATGTGGCATCCCTCGTGCCCGTTTACTCTCCCTCGCCTCTGGCCGCGACCAGCGGCGCCAGCGCATCGCGGACGCGAGCAGGCAAACGGCGCGGCCTGCCCGTCTTGTCGAGCACCGCCGCGAAGACCTGCGCCCGCCAGAGTTCTTCTGCGGGGCTCCCACCTGCATCGAGCCGCCAGATCGTCTGCTCGGCCTCGATCCGGGCGCCGCTCGCCCGGACGTAACGTGTATGGACCTCGAGCCGGTCGTCGATACGTGCAGGTTTAAGGAAATCCATTTCCATCCGGTGAATGGCAAAGGCGATCGGATCGTCCCCGTCGAAGAGATCGGTATGGTGAACGCCCGCGAGCCTCAGGAAGTCGGACCGGCCGCGTTCGGCGAATTTCAGGTAATTCGCGTGATAGACGATGCCCGAAAAGTCCGTGTCCTCGTAATAGACGCGGATCGGGAGCTTGTGGAGCTGTCCCTCGATCCGGCCGGAAAGATCGGGCCAGACCGGATTCATTTCCCGTCCTCCCCGCCGAACAGCCCGGCCTGGTTGGCGGACAGGGACGAAGGCATCGGAACGCCGATATGCGAGAAAGCGGCCGAGGTCAGTATCCGCCCGCGGGGGGTCCGGTTCACAAGCCCCTGCTGGATGAGATAGGGCTCGATGATCTCCTCGATCGCATCGCGCGGCTCGGACAGCGACGCGGCAATCGTCTCGACCCCGACCGGTCCGCCCGAAAAACTGACCGCGATGCAGCGCAGATAGCGGTGGTCGAGCGCATCGAGCCCGAGTTCGTCCACTTCGAGCCGCTGCAACGCGCGATCGGCTGCCTTGGCATCGATGGTTGAAACGCCCTCGACGGCAGCGAAATCGCGCACCCGGCGGAGCAGCCGTCCGGCTACACGGGGCGTGCCCCGCGCCCGCCGCGCGATCTCGCGCGCGCCATCCGCCGTCATCGATATGCCAAGCACCCCGGCGCCGCGCCGGACGATGCTTTCAAGTTCGGCAATCTCGTAAAAATTGAGCCGCACCGGAATGCCGAAACGGTCGCGCAGCGGCGTGGTCAGAAGACCCGTACGCGTGGTCGCACCGACAAGGGTAAAGGGCGCAAGCTCGATCCGGACGGAGCGCGCGCCAGGCCCCTCGCCGATGATCAGGTCGAGTTGGAAATCCTCCATCGCCGGATAGAGGATTTCCTCGACGGCGGGCGAGAGTCGATGAATCTCGTCGATGAAAAGCACGTCGCGCGGCTCAAGATTGGTAAGGAGCGCGGCGAGGTCGCCGGCCTTGGAAATCACCGGGCCCGATGTTGAACGGAAATTGACGCCGAGCTCGCGCGCGACGATCTGCGCAAGCGTCGTCTTGCCGAGACCGGGAGGGCCCGCGAAAAGCACATGGTCGAGCGCCTCGCCCCGCGCACGCGCTGCCCCTATGAAGACGGCAAGATTTTCCCGCGCGCGCGCCTGCCCCGTGAAATCGGCGAGCAACTGCGGGCGAAGCGTCCGCTCGATTTCGTCTTCCTCGCGTTTCGCCGCGTTGATGAGCCGCTCCGTCATCGCGCGAGCTCCTTCAGCCCGCGGCGGATCAACTGTTCTGCTGTCGCCGCATCCTCAAGCGCCTTCGCCGCCGTCGCAATCGCGCCTGCCGCCTGCGCCTGCGGATAGCCGAGATTGACGAGCGCCGAAATCGCATCGCGCATCGGCGCGGAAGTATCGGAAACAGCTGCGCCGTTCACCGGCGCTGCAAGCGTTGCCGCAAGCGAGGCACCCTCCGGGGCCTTGTCCTTCAACTCGGCGACAATGCGCGCGGCAACTTTCGGGCCGACGCCAGGCGCAGCAGAGACCGCCTTCTTGTCGTCGAGCGCGATGGCGCGGGCAAGGTCGCCGGGTGCAAGCGTGCCGAGGACGCCAAGTGCGACCCGCGTGCCGACGCCCTGCACGCCGAGCAGCAGGCGAAACCAGTCGCGTTCGCCGTCGCTGTCGAAACCGATCAGACGGATCGCCTCGTCGCTTACTTTCGTTTCGATGGAAAGCGTCACGGGTTCGCCACGGGCGGGGAGGTTCTGCAGCGTGCGGCGCGAACAGGTGATGTGATAGCCGACACCGCCGACATCGACGACCACCCAGTCCTCGCCCGCCGAATCCACGATGCCCCTGAGCTTGCCGATCATCTTGCCCCCGCGATGGCGGCGGCAAGGCGCTGATTGGCGGCGCCTGAATGGGCATGGGCGATGGCGATGGCCAGCGCATCGGCGGCATGTTCGCTCCGGGGCTTGGCACCCGGCAGCAGCATCTCGACCATGAGCCGAATCTGAGCCTTGTCGGCATGACCCGCGCCGACGACGGATTTTTTCACATGATTCGGCGCATATTCGGCGACCGCGAGCCCCGCCCGCGCGGCGACGAGCAGCGCAACAGCGCGTGCCTGACCGAGCTTCAGCGCCGCCGACGCATCGCGCGAAACGAAAGCCTGTTCGACGGCCGCGGCATGCGGTGCAAATTCATCGACCACGCGGACTAGCCCCGCCTCGATCTCGACCAGCCGCTCGGCAAGCGTCAGCCGCGCATTGGAGGCGATGGTGCCGTTCGCTACATGGGCAAGCCGCGACCCTTCGACCGCAATGACGCCCCAGCCCGTGGCGGTGAGCCCGGGATCGATGCCGAGGAATGTGAGCGATGCCGCCATGTGCAGGGGCGATCCTCGTTGCGAATGAAGCGGCAAGGCGCGCCCATCCGGTTCATGCCCGCGAGACGGAGGCGAATATCCGCAGGACAGGC
>JAHBYL010000069.1 GCA_019635955.1 Parvibaculum sp. | reverse complement strand
GGCCCTGACCCTAATATGTGATGGAAAACTGGAGCGGGCGAAGGGATTCGAACCCTCGACCCCAACCTTGGCAAGAAATTACAACAAATACGCCAGAGCTTCTTTTTCTACGCCAAGGTACGAAAAATCAAGCATTTGTTGACTTAAGCCTACGATATTCTATCCTCGACCTACCCTGCGAAACGGTCAATTTCTATTACGTCCTTATTACTTTTTCATTCGGCCACCCTCGCGTAATATGATGGAGGAACTTGTGGCGCTTGCAAAGCTCAATAAGCGGACGGTCGATGCGCTTGCTGTACCGGCGTCCGGACAGACATTTCTGTGGGACACGGAGATCAAGGGTTTCGGCATTCGTGTCGGCGCAACCGGGACGAAAACCTTCGTCATCCAATATATGAATGAGGAAGGCCGGGTTCGGCGAGTGAAGATCGGGCGCTTCGGAGTGATGACTGTCGAGCAGGCCCGTGAGGTCGCAAAAATTCAGTTGGGCAAGGTGGCATCTGGCGACGACCCGGCGGAAGAGTCGCGCCGGGTCCGGAAGGATCTCAATGTCGCCGAGATGTGCGAATGGTATCTCGTCGAAGCGCGGGCCGGCCGCATTCTTGGACGGAAGAACCGCCCGATCAAGGACACCTCGCTCAACATGGATGAGAGCCGCATCCGGACGCATATCATCCCGCTGATGGGCAAACGCCTCGTGCGGAAGCTAACGATCGCCGACGTCGAGGCAATGCAGAATGACATCGCCACCGGTCAGACCCGAAAGCCTCCTTCGGGCGGGCGCGGCGGCCGCCCGACGGGCGGTGCCGGCGTTGCCGGGAGGAGCCTCGGCACCCTCCAGGCCATTCTCGGCCATGCAAAGCATAAGGGACTGATTGCGGAACATCCCACGAAGGGCGCGAAGAAGCTCGCGACCAAGAAAAAGACCCGGCGTCTCAGCATCGCCGAGATCGAGCTGCTGGGTCGGGCGATCGGCCGGGCCGAACTGGGTTCCGAGAACCCCGTTGCGCTCGCCATTGTCAGGACGCTCCTTCTGACCGGCTATCGGCGGGAAGAGGCGCAGGCACTGCAGCGGCAGTGGGTCAACCCAATGGGCGGTTACGTCGCGTTCCCCGACACGAAGAGCGACGCGCAATATCGGGCGATCGGACCCGAGGCGATCAAGATCGTCGTCGCACAGCCAGAAATTGCCGGCTGCCCCTACGTCTTTCCCGCGTCGAATGGGGAGGGCCCGTTTACCGCCGTCAGCGACTGCCTGGCCCGGCTATGCCGCTCGGCCGGCATCGAGGGCGTAACGCCGCATACCCTGCGCCACACCTTCGGGAGCATCGCGGGCGAACTCGGCTTCTCCGAGCTCACGATCCGCGCGATGCTAGGCCACGCGTCGCAAAGCGTGACGCAGGACTATGTTCATATCGACGAAGCCGTGAAGCTTGCGGTCAGTCGCACTTCGGACGAGATCGCAAAACATCTCGAGACTGGCGTGCGGAAGGCGGCAGAGATGAAGTTCGCTCAATGACCCCTCCGGTCAGCGCATCCGGAGCGCGGATTGATCGGGTCGATCGAGCGCGCGGCTACTCCGGGAATGCGCTAGCCTTCAACAATGTCATAGCTCATAGCGCCTCCCGGCAAGGTCGCCTCCTTGTTCCCCTTTCGAAACCAGCATCGACTTGCTCCGCAATGCAGCCGGCAGGCTCGTGCAATCGGCGGCCCGGACGGGCCCAAGAATCCGACAAACCTCGGCAAGATATTCGTCTGGAACCCGCATCCGGGCGCCTTGCAGGGCGGCATGAAGCATGACCGCGATCTCTTCTTGATTCAGCACGCCGCGCGTCACCGGACTCAGTAGAAATTCTGCCGAGCTAACGATTGGCAAGGCCGGGAAGCGCCGACTAGCGAGGCCGATCGCCTTGCGCTCGTCAATCATCGCGGTACCGCCGATCTGGAGGGCGTGCGCCAAAGTTGCGGCCTCACCATCGTCGAGCGTCTCGCTGATCGAACCGACGACGAGCCCCATGAACAAGGCTTCTGCGTCCGTGTGCAGCTCGGCGACTTCGACCAGCCCCATCTCGATCAGCTCGGCCATCCTCTCGGCCGTGGCTCGCCCCTTGTCGCGGCCGCGCTCAAGTTCACCGAGCACGATGCGCGGCAGGATGGGCGGGCAGCCAAGCGCGCGAAGGATCGCGACGGCCTGCCCCCCTGCGATGATGTTGATCCAGACGCTGGCATCCGCGACGAGCGGACGGCCGCCATCAAAGCAGGAATGAGGGGGACTCATCGGTCTCCGCTCCTTCCGCTTCGAACTCGTCGATCAGCGCGCGGGCATCCACGCGATCGATATGCAGCAGACGCGCGACCTGGCCTTCGCTGATCAGCTCGCGGCGCCATGCCTCGCTCGCCATGAGGCTCATGCGCATCGACACCTGGCGCCGTGCGTCCGCGCGCGCATCGTCGGCCGGAATCGCGTCGCCGAGCACTTCGCGCGCCTGGACGTCGGTGATGCCGCCCTGATGCGCGAACCAGTCCCAGGTCCCCGCCTTGGTTAGGCCAAGTTCCTCGAGCCGGCGCACCATCGCCTCGCGCGACACACCGAAATAATGCGCGAGCAGGATGATATGGCGGCGAGTGAGCTTCGCCGCGCCCGCGGTCAGCTCCTGGAACTTGGCCGCAACAGCCCTGGCCGGGGTCAGGAAGCAGCGCCCGAACGCATTGGCATAACGCTCTTCGCGGCTGGATTCGGGGGAATTGGCATGGAGCGCGTCCGGCGACCTCCGGGTCGAAATGAAATGGCCAAGCTCATGCGCCCCGGTCTGGGTGCGCCGGTCGCGCGGATGGGCGGCGTTCAAAAGAATGCACGCGCCGATCGCATCGTCAAAGGCATAGAGACCCGAAATCTTCGGGTCGATGCGGCGGATGAACACCCGGGCGCCCAGCTGCAGTTCGAGCAAGGAGACAATGTCGTGGATCGGCGCCAGGCCGAGCCCCAGCAGCTGCCGCAGCTCCCACGCATCCTGTTCGGCTTGGAGCAGGACATTGCCCGGCAACAGTGGGCGCTCGGGGGGATCGAACCGCACGCGCTTGATGCCAAGGAGATTTTCCAGCTCGAGTTCGGCCTGGACAAGGCTGTTGAGCAGGTTGATCGCCGGATCGATCTCGTCGCCCTGCTCGCCGGCTTTGCGGAAGCGCGGCCGCAGATCGACCTTCGCGCTGTCCTGCCGGAGCAGCACGTTGAGCGAAGTTCCATAGAGCGCAGCCAGCTTCTGCAGTTCATCGACGCGCGCGCGGCGTTGCCCCTGCTCGATCGCGACAAGTGTGGTGCGGGCGACATTGAGCGCCGCCGCAGCCGCCGCCTGGGTCATCTTGGCATTCTCGCGCGCGTCGCGCAGCAGCTCGCCAATGCCTTCGGCGGTCAGGGATCCGGTGATCATTGCCATGGCGACACCATCGCGATCCGCGAGACGAACGATTCCTTGCCGAGGCTCGCGAGAAAGGCGAGCCATTCCGACCGGTGCCGTTCGAGCAGATCGAACATTTCCCGCTCGGCGACCGCCGCTTCTATCCCGAGCCCGTCGGCGGTTTCATGCGCAACGCGCCGCACTGCGCGGCGATGCAAGTCCGAGCGCGCGAGGGCGGCGAGATGATCAAGGTGAAGAATCCCCGCGATCGCATAATCCTCGAATGCCTTGCTCATCCGGGCAAACCCTTTGACGGTGCCGCCGCGCATGTCGCTCGCACCGAGATTTTCCCAGATATATTCGTCGGACGCCTCGACGATCCCGGCGGTGTGCATGCTCATGCGGCGCAGCATGCAGGCCGCGCAGATGCCGCACTGGCGTCGGCGGCCGTCGAAACTGACACGCCGCGAATCCTGCCAGCACGAGCGCGTGTCGTGCCAGGTCGGAGCAGCCTCCAGCGCGTGAGCCGCGGCAAGAGTCTCGCCCTTCGTATACCAGATGCGCGGATACTCGTAGGTCGGGACGCTTTTTCCCATGGCGGCGAACAGCTTCTCGATCCGCTGAGTGAAGGCGGGATGCACGCGATAATCGGGATAGATCTGACCGCTCGACGCGATGATCGGACCGAGTGCGCCTTGTCCGCTCTCGGTGACGACAATCCGATCGACCTTCGCCAGCTGCGCGGCGATGCCAGTGATCATCGCGAACTTGAACCCGCGTGACCGCGCGGAGGATTCGACGCGCTGGCGCTTGCCCAGCTTCACATCGAACGGAACCGCAGTGAACCGCCGCTGCTTGCGCGGCGTCCCTTTGGTGTCGGCCCCCTTGGTGCCGAGACGGACCCGCACCAGCCCGCCTTTCTCCTTTGCCGCGACGAGGGCGGCCACGGCCCGTGAATCGAGACCATCGCTATAGGGCATGATGATCTTGTCGGGGATCGAGAGATCAAGCTTACGCGGACCGACCTCGACGACATCGTGCCGGCGCCGGACGAAGCTCAATGCCCAGCGGTCGCCGGTGAGAAAGGCAAGTGCTTCCCCCAGCGCTTGTCGCACCGATGGCTTGTTCCAGAGGCTGTCGTCATGAACGGCGACGCGCAGATCGAAGGCGCGCGCCCAGCCCCACGCCGGACGGCGCACGCTCAGATCGCAATATTCGACGGCGGCAGCGATGATCATCAGGTCGACCAGCTCGGGATGCCAATCCGCGAAGAAGAAGTCCTTCAGCCCCTCAATCGACAGCGTGATGCTCTTGCCGAGAATCGCGCCCTGCGCCCCGTCACGCAGCGGCTCGTCCTCCTCCACGGCGTCGATCCGAACGCCTTCCGCATCCGCCACATGATAAGCCTTCACATTCACAGCGGCACTCCGTCGTCTAGGCCGGAATAGGTGGCAGCGGCCGGAGCCTGCGGGGCATCCGCGGTGCGAAGCACTTGCCGCGCCACCGCGGAAATATCGATCTCGCCATGCGCGCCTTCGAGACGCGACCGCACAGCGCGAGCGCGCTGGCCGGACGCCTCGCGGAACATATGCTCTTCGACCTGGCGAAATCCTGCGAGCAGCCGGTCGGAGACGGTGCCCTCGGCCGCCTGTTGCAGGGCGTCAGCCGGAGCGCAACCGTCATTGAGGGCATCGACCGCGTTGCGAAGGAAGCTCGCCTCCATCGGCGAACTGGCCTGGGAGTGCATCGCGCGGAGATCGGCAACGGGGAGGTCGCGAAATAGGCCAGGTTCATCAGGGCCGATGATCAGGCTGGACACCCTGCTGAGGAAGCCTGGCGACAATTCGGCGCGGCAATCCCGCTCGGCAGCCGCATGCAGCGCGTCGGCAATCTCGCGGGTCGAGAAAGCCTCAACATAAGCGCATTTGGCCGCGAGCTTCCAACGTGGCGACATAGGCAGTGAACGATAGGGCCCATCACTCATGGCAGATCTCCTGCCACGCTAACTAATTAGTAGTCTGACATTGTCAATAATAATTTTGTCTAAAGCTGACATTTCTCGGATAGCGCCTTCCCCGAGCAGGCGCAGTCGGTCGCCCGCTGCCAACCCGCTGGTTGTCTCGGGGCCTCGGCTGACTTGTCGGTGCTCAGGCGGACTGCAGGTTCGGAAGCGACATTTCGAGTGCCTATTCGACGCTGACGAAAGTCCGCGAACCCGATGGCAAACTGATCACACCGGCTTCGCCGCCGTCGCGGGTAAGCGCAATGGCTGTGCGGATAACATCCTGCGTTGTGCAGGGTGTGTTGAATTTCGAGGAGAGCGACAGGTTTGCATTTTCCAGATGCAGCTGGACCGGGTATTTGTGCAACCCACAGCTGCCGATACAAACCGATTGAGCTGAGACTTCGAAATTTGCTGCGACTGCTAGCGCCGCGCCCTCGCAAAACCGCGATCGGTCGCAATGAACCGCTCGAGCATCGGCGGTATCAGCCGTTCGATCGGTAGCGGCTCGGACAGGCCATTTTCCTTCGCATGCGCCGCGGCATAGTCGGCGAGATCGCGCGCGAGCTTGCCCGTGAGTTCGACAGTAGCCTTGACCGGCTTCTCCTCGACGATTGGCCCAAGGCGAAGCCGACTCATCGCCAATCCGCCTGAGGCTCGAGAATAAGGTCGCGGGTGACGATTACGCGGAGCGCGAAGCCCGGCCGGATGGTGAGCGTCGGACGCACCGCCAGTTCGCGCTCGACGATGCGGCGCCCGGCCTGGCTCGTGCTGTCCTGCATCCCGTAGCGCAGCGCCTGGGCGAGTTCGTCGTCGCCGCCGACGCTGAGCTCGCTCCCGACCCCGAGCAGGGTCGAGACGAGCGCGGCGCGGACCATCCGGCCCCAATGATTGTTCACCCGATCCTCCAGCCCCGACATGCCTGCGGCGTCGGCGCCGGGCTGCCGTTCGAGGCGGATCGATCGTCCGCCGGGCAAGATGAGGCGATCCCATGCGAGGAGCACCCGGCTCTGTCCCGCCGCGATCTCGCTGTCATATTCGCCGATCAACCGCGAGCCTTGCGGGATGAGCAGGATGCGGCCGGTCGGACTGTCATAGATATTCTGCGTCACCTGCGCGCTGATCTGGCCCGGCAGGTCCGAGCGTATGCCCGTGATGAGCGCTGCCGGAATGACAGTCCCGGCCTGGACCACCAGCGCGGAACTCGGGGCGATCAGCCGCTCGCCACTTTCGAGGGGCCTTTTCGTCCCCGACGCCAGAAACTGGCGCCGCCCCTCATTGGCCGTGCGAGGCTCCGCCCCCTGCTCGGGCGCGGCCGCCTCGGCGGACACAATGTCTGTTGCGGCGGAACTTGTAGTTCCGCCTGCCAGAAAGAGCCGGCTCGTCTGGGCGCTCTCGCGCTCCTGCATGGCTCGCTGCCGCGCCTGTTCGGCGGCCGCCTCGCGCGGATCGGGAGGATTGCCCCCTGCCGCGCCGATCGGCGGGACGGGGATGGCTTCGCCGCTGCCCTGCGCCGCAACGATCGGCCGGCCAAGGTCGCCGGGGAGCGGCGGACCGAGCTTCGGCACGGCGCCATAGTCGGCGGGTGCTCCGGTGACCGCGTCGGGCCTCGCATTGTTGCTCGCTTCATAGAGCTCCTGCCGCTCGGCCGGGGCCGGCGTGCGCAGTGCCCACATGAGCGATGCCGCAATCGCGATGCCGCCGGCCCCGCCGATAACCGCCAGCGTTTTCCGCGACAGGCGCATGACCCGCGGCGTCTCACCCGCCAGGCGGAACGCATCGGGGCTCGCAGGGGCGATCGGCGCAACCTCGGCCTCGGCGGGCACAGCGTCGGCGCCCGGCTGTTCGGGCGCCGTCACGACCGGCCTCGCGGGCGCGGCGTTTCGCGTTCGATCCGCACGGCCTTGGCGCCGCGCCCGCTCCCCAGCCGGAGTTCGGCGCGATCGAAAAGGCGGTCGACGATCATGTAACGGCCGTCGACGCGGTAGTTGAGCAGCTCCGCCGCGCCCTTCTCGCCGATCGCGAACAGCGGGGGCATGTCCGCGGTTGCGATCGCAGCGCCGAACTCGACGAAGAGCTGGCGCCCATCGTCGAAGACGCGCACCGGCCGCCAGGCGACCTTCGCGCCGGAAATGCGATAGGCAAAGCTCAAGGCCGCAAAATCGATCCCGCCTGCAACCGGGGCGAGCCGCGCCCGTTCACTCTCGGCGGCGCGAAGCGCGATCAGCTCGTCCTGCGGATAGGACCAGGAGACCGCCGCCATGTAAGTGGCGGGGGTCGCGCGCAACTCGATGTGATAGGTCCTACGGCTGGTGTTGATGACCAGATTCGTCATGATGTCGGGGCGCGTTGGCTTCACCAAAATGTGAACGCGGCGCGACGCGCCCGTCCCGCTTACCGTATCGCCGATGACCCAGCGCACCGTGTCGCCGGCCGCGACAGGTCCAGGACCGACAAGCTCCTCGCCTTCCTGCAATGCGATGTCGGTGACCTGTCCGGGGGCGGTGTAGACCTGGAACAGCGCGCCATCGGCCCAAGCATATTTCTGGATGGCGTTGAGGAAGGTCGCGCGCTCGGGCTGGACGCGCGCCGCGTCGTTTGCGCGGCCGACCTGGGTGCGCGGATCGGCGGGTGCCGACTGCGCCGGCAGCGCGAGCGCGGCGGCGCCGAGAAGAAGGGTAAGGCGGATCATTGGCTGAGCTCCTTCGACCAAGAAATAGCGGTGACAAAAACGCCGAGCGGGTTCCGGCGCAGGGCGTCGGGGGTGCGGGGCGGCTGGATCGAGGTGGTCAGGATCGCCGACCAGCGCGACGTCTCGACCAGGCTGCCATCCTGATAGCGGCGCTCGGTCCAGGCGATGCGGAAGCTGTCGCGCGATGCGCGGATCACACTCGACACGTCGACGGCGACCTGCATCTTGCCGACTTCGGCAAAGGGATCATTTGCGCGGGCGTGATCGCTCAGCGCCTGCGCGCCCTTGGGCGTGGTGAAGTCATAGGCGCTGAGCCAGTCCTTGCGGAGCACCACCGGATCGGCCGGGATCGAGCGGACATGCTCGATGAAGCGCGCAAGGTGGAACGCGATTTGCGGGTCGGTCGGCGAAAAGTCGGCATCGGCCGGCGCCACCGACCTGGCCTCGCCGAGCTTGTCGACCTCGACGACCCAGGGGGTGATCGTGCCGCGCAGCGACTGCCAGACGAGCGCCGAGGCGAGTCCGCCCGAAAGCGCGAGACAGCCGAAGAAGGCGAGACGCCAGCTTTTCGCCTGGGTACGGGCCGAGCCGATGCGGTCGTCCCAGACCTGCGCCGCGCGCTGGTAGGGCGTAACCGGGACCGGGGACTTGCCATAATGTTGGGACGGGCGTCGAAACATGGGTTCAATCCTTCTGGCTGATGTCGGGGGCGGAGCCGGCGCCATGGCTGTCGCCGGCCTTGAGGGTCTGCGAGGCGATGGTGGCGCCCGAGGTGACGGCCTGCCGCCGCTTCATGGCGGCCGCCCAGGTCGGGGGCGACGCCGCGCCGTCGCTGGCGGTGGCAGCGCCGGCCGCGGACTTGCCCGCCTGCCCCGCGGCATAGCTTTGACGCAGGCGTTCAGCCGCGGCGCGGAGAGGCGAACCCGCGCCGCGCGCCGTGTCACGCGCCACATTGGCGAGCCCCGCACCGAACGCCCGCATCCCGCTCTTCCCGGCCGCACCCCGGGCATAGGATGCCGAAGCGCTGCCGGACGCGCGCGAGGCTCCGAGCGCGGTGCGACCGACGGCACTGCTCGCCGCGCCCGCCGCCAGCGTCGCGCCGGCGGCCCCGGCAGCGATCGTCGCGCCGGCCGCGAGGGTGGTGCCGGCAGCGGCGCCTGCCCCGAGCTGCGGGCCGCCCGCCACGATGCCGTTGGCGACGCTCGGACCGAAGATGCCGAGACCCAGCAGGGTCAAGGCGCCGAGTGCGATCGCCATCACCTCGCGGATGTCGGGTTCGGTCCCGAGCCCCGCGTCCATGAAGCGCTGGAAGAGGGTCGTGCCGATGCCGGTGATGACCGCGAGCACGAGGAGCTTGATGCCCGAGGAGATGATATGGCCGAGGACGCGCTCGGCCATGAAAGCGGTGCGCCCAAAGAAGGCGAAGGGCAGCAGGACGAAGCCCGCGAGCGTCACCAATTTGAACTCCAGGATCGTGACGAAGACCTGCACCGCGAGAATGAAGAAGGCGATCACGACGATCACCCAGGCGATCAGCAGGATCAGGATCTGGACGAAGTTGGTGAAGAGCCCCACCGGGCCGACAAGATCGGCGGTCGCGTCGAGCAAGGGCTCGGCGGCATCGAGGCCGGTGGACGCGATCATGCCGGGGCGCATGAAATCGCCGATCGCCATCGTGCTTCCCGCCGCTTTCAGGCCCAGCCCGGCGAAGCTCTCGAGCAATATCGTGGCCAGCGCCTGGAAATTGCCGATGATGAAGGCGAAGACGCCAATATAGAGCGTCTTCTTCACAAGCCGCTGCAGCACGTCCTCGTCGGTGCCCCATGCCCAGAAGAGCGCCGCGATCGTTATATCGATCACGATCAGCGTCGAGGACAGGAACCCGACCTCGCCGCCGAGCAATCCGAACCCGCTGTCGATATAGGTCGAGAAGACCGACAGGAAATTATCGATAACGCCGGTGTCGTTCATGGCTTGCTCTTTTCGGTCCGGAAGAAATGGCGCCGCTTCGCTTCCCAGGCCGCCTCGCATTCGGGATCGGCCTCGGTGGCGGTTCGGCAGCGACGAAGCGTGTCACCATAATCAGGGGGTGCGTCCGCCCCGGAGATCGCAGGAGCGAACGCACGGGGCGCGGGCGGATCGAGCGCGGCGACAAGGGCGAGGGTCAGCGCAAGACCCAGGACGATTGCCCCCATAACCAGCCCGCCCGCCCGGCCCATCTCAATTGCCCTTGCGGAAGCGGCGGAAGCGCTCGCGGCCTTCGGCCTCGGCGGCCGCCGCGCGCGCGGCATCGAGCATCTCGGCGCGGCCCTGCGCACTCATGACGGCGGCGAGATCGGCGATCTGCTGCGACTGGATGGCGAGCAGCTGGTTGCCCGCCTGCGCGGCCTGCAGCGCGCCGGTTGCCGACTGGCTGGCGCCGACGATCGTCGAGATCGACGTGCGCGTTCCGCCCATATTCGTGACGATGCCGGCCTGCACCTTCATCGCATCCTCGAAGGCGCCGACGCTGTCCTTCCAGCGCGCCTCGGCATTGGCGACCATCTCGGCGGCAGAGCCCGTCAGCGCTCCGCCCTTGTAGCGCGCCTCGAACCCCTTCTGGATGTCCGACACGTTGAACGCGATGCCCTCGGCCTGCGCGAGGAGCTGGCGCGTCTGGTCGACCTGCGCCTCGAGCGTGCCCAGCGTCGATGTCGGCAGGCTGTTGAGGTTCTTCGCCTCGTTCATCAGCGAGGTCGCCTGATTCTGCAGCTGCTTGATCTGGTTGTTGATCTGCTCGAGCGTGCGCGCCGCGGTCAGGATATTCTGCGAATAGTTGCGCGGATCGTGGACGATGCCGCCGAGCTGCGCGCTCGCCGGGACGGCCAGCATCGCGCCCGACACGGGGAGCGACACAAGGGCCGCGGCAGCGACGGCGCGGACGATATAATTCTTCATCGGGGGGTCTCCTCATTGGGGGCGGCGATGGTGGGGAGCAGCTCGGCCGCCCATTCGAGCTTGCGGTGGGAAAGCCAGGCGGCCGCGAACCCTTCGGGGCCGTGCGCTGCGAACAGCTCGGCGATGCGCGTCTGGTCGGTCTTCGAGGATGCGGCGGTGAAGGCGAGCGCAACCTCGCCCAGCCCCAGGTCGAAGAGGCGATTGCCGCGCCGCGACTGGCAATAATAGTCGCGCTTAGGCGTCGCCCGGCTCAATATCTCGATCTGCCGGTCGTTGAGGCCGAAGCGCTCGTAGATGCGGGCAATCTGCGGCTCGAGCGCGCGCTCGTTCGGCAGGAATATGCGGGTCGGGCAGCTTTCGATGATCGCGGGTGCGATGCTAGAGGTTTCGATGTCGGCAAGGCTCTGCGTCGCGAAGACCACGCTCGCATTCTTCTTGCGGAGCGTCTTCAGCCATTCGCGCAGCTGCGCCGCGAAGGCCGGGCTGTCGAGCACGAGCCAGCCTTCGTCGATGATGATGAGCGTCGGCGAGCCGTCGAGCCGTCCGGCGATCCGGTGAAACAGATAGGACAGGACGGGTCCCGCCGACGCGGCGCCGACAAGGCCTTCGGTCTCGAAGGCCTGTACACGCGCGGCCCCGATGCGCTCCTCGTCGGCATCGAGCAGCCGCCCCCAAGGTCCGCCGACCAAATAGGGCGCGAGCGCCTGCTTGAGGTCGCGCGACTGGAGGAGCACCGCGAGCCCCGTCAGCGTGCGTTCGGCGACAGGCGCCGTCGCGAGCGAGGTCAGCGCCGACCAGAGATGCTCCTTCGCCGCCGGGTCGATTGTCATGCCTTCGCCCGCGAACAGCGCGGCGAGCCATTCGGCCGCCCAGCTCCGCTCGGACGCCTCGTCGATCCGGGCGAGCGGCTGCAACGCCACGCCGCCCTCCCCATCGTGGAGCGCCCCGCCCAGGTCCTGCCAGTCCCCGCCCATCGCGAGGGCCGCGGCGCGGATCGAGCCGCCGAAATCGAACGCGAAGATTTGCGAGCCCGGATAGCGGCGAAACTGCATGGCCATCGTCGCGAGCAGCACCGATTTGCCTGCCCCCGTCGGACCGACGACGAGGCAATGGCCCACGTCGCCGACATGGAGCGAAAGGCGGAACGGGGTCGAGCCTTCGGTCTTGCCATAGAGCAAGGGGGCGTCTCCGAAATGCTCGTCCCGTTCCGCCCCCGCCCACACGGCGGACAGGGGGATCATGTGGGCGAGGTTGAGGGTGGAAATCGGCGGCTGGCGAACATTGGCATAGGCGTGGCCGGGCAGGCTCCCGAGCCAGGCCTCGATCGCGTTCATGCCCTCGATCGTGCAGGTGAAGTCGCGCCCCTGGATGACCTTCTCGACCAGCCGGAGCTTCTCCGCGGCGAGGGCCGCGTCGCTGTCCCACACGGTTACGGTCGCGGTCACATAGGCGACGCCGGCATGATCTGCTCCAAGTTCCTGCAAGGCCATGTCGGCATCGGCGGCCTTGTTCGAGGCGTCGCTGTCGACGAGCGCCGATTGCTCGTTGGTCATCACCTCCTTGAGGATCGCCGCGATCGACTTGCGCTTGGCGAACCATTGCCGCCGGATTTTCGTCAGCAGTTTGGTCGCGACGGTCTTGTCGAGCATGATCGCGCGGGTCGACCAGCGATAGGCGAAGGCCAGCCGGTTGAGATCGTCGAGCAGGCCGGGCCAGGTCGCGGTCGGAAATCCCGTGATCGTCAGGGTCCGCAGATGCTGCTCGCCGAGCCGCGGCTCAAGCCCGCCGATGAGCGGCTGGTCCGTCAGCAGCGCGTCGAGATAGATGGGCGTCTCGGGGACCCGGACACGCTGCCGCTTCGTCGATACGGTTGAATGGAGATAGGTCAGCGTCTCGCCGTCATCGAGCCATTCGGCCTCGGGCATGAAGCCTTCGACGAGATGAAGGATACGGTTCGACCGGTCGATGAAGCTCGCGAGATGCTCCTTCGGATCGACCCCCGAGCGCTCCATCCCTTCATAAAGCCAGCCCTCCGCCCGCGAGGCATCCTCGGCCGGCGGCATCCACAGGAGGGTCAGATAATAGCGGCTCTCGAAATGCGCCCCTTCCTCCCGGAATTGCTCGCGGCGCTCCATGTCGACCAGACCGGATGCCGGATCGGGGAATGAGGATCCCGGATAATCGCGCGACGGCAGCCGCTGCGCCTCCACGAACAAGGCCCAGCCCGAGCCGAGGCGCCGGATCGCATTGTTGAGCCGGGCGGTGACCGCGACGAGCTCTGCGGGGGTGGCGCTGTCGAGATCGGGACCGCGGAAGGACGCGGTTCGCTGGAAGGAGCCATCCTTGTTCAGCACCGCGCCTTCGGCGACCAGCGCGACCCAGGGGAGATAATCGGCAAGGCAGGCCGACTTCGAGCGATATTCGGCGAGGTTCATCATGGCCGCATCCAGACAGGATATTTGAGGTGACGCTTGGCGACGTCGACGAATTGCGGGTCGCGGCGCGCCGCC
>JAHBYL010000068.1 GCA_019635955.1 Parvibaculum sp. | reverse complement strand
TTCCCGCTACGCCAACTCGCCCTACCGCCCGATCCTCGAAAACTTCCAGAAGGTCTTTATCGGCCAGGGCCGCGACGGCCTGCCCGCCGAAAAACTTGGTGAGTTGATCCTGAAGGCGCTGACCATGCCGAACCCCAAGGTCCGCTACTCGGCGGTGAAGGGCCGCCTCGCCGAAAAACTCGTCATGAACTTCGCCTCGAAGCGCACCCTCGACAAGATGATCGCCAATATGCTGGGGCTGAAGCGCCAGAACTGAATCCCGCAGGATTTCCCTCTCCCTCGGGAAAAGGAAAAGATGGATCGAACGCTCATCTCCCTCTCCCCATCGGGGAGAGGGAAGGGGCCCGCCGAAGGCGGGAAGGGCCTGTCCGCCGGAGCGCATCGCGCGAAGGCGGATGAGGGGGGCGCCGCATGAAGCGCCAGAATATGCCCCGTGCGCAGCCTCCCCACATAATTCCACCTCACGAAATTCTCTCCGATCCCGATAGACGAAGCCCGCCGCTCCGCTAATCTCCCTCCGAAACCCGAAGGGAGATACAGATGGCCGATCTTCTCGCCACATCCGCGCGCTATATCGACAACGACATTTATGAGGGCGCGGGCCTCGTCAACCGTCCGACGACGGAACTCTCCGAGGTCGCCGATGGCGTCGCGCTGATCGAGGCTTTCTCCCATGTCGTCGCTTTCCGCACCGGCGATGGCCTCGTCCTTTTCGACACGAGCCTCGAGGCCTTCGCGGGCGGCGTCTTGAAGTCGCTCCGCAAATGGTCGGACGAGCCCGTCGCGCATGTCTGCTACACCCACGGCCATGCCGATCATGTCGGCGGCACCGGCGCCATTCTCTGCGAGGCCTGCGAGAAGGGACATCCGCGCCCGCGCATCACGGGCCATGAGAATGTGCAGCCCCGCTTCCGCCGCTATGAACTCACCAATGGCTACAACTTCACTATCAATGCCCGCCAGTTCGCGCCCGCGACGGAACTGCGCATGGGGGGCGGCACGGACAACGCGCAGGGCAAGCCGCCGGTGCGCCGCTTCGGTCCCGATCCCTGGGTCGATCCAGATGTCACCTTCCGCGACGCGATGGAATTCCGCTCCGGCGATCTTCACTTCGAGTTGCGCCACGCGATCGGCGAGACGGACGATCACCTCTGGGCTTATATCCCGGAGCACAAGGCCATCTGCTCGGGCGATTTCGTCACCTGGGTGTTTCCGAATGCCGGCAATCCGCAAAAGGTGCAGCGCTACCCGCTCGAATGGGCGAAGGCGCTGCGCGAAATGGCGGCGAAGGAGCCGGAGCTTCTGCTCCCCGCGCATGGCCTCCCCATTGCCGGCAAGGCGCGCATCGCGGGCGTCCTCGACACGATTGCATCGGCGCTCGAGTTTCTCGTCTCCCGCTCGCTCCAGATGATGAATGATGGCGCCCGCCTCGACGATCTCATCCACGGCGTGAAGCTGCCGTCGCATTACATGGACAAGCCCTACCTCAAGCCCGTCTATGACGAGCCGGAATTCATCATCCACAATATCTGGCGGCTCTATGGCGGCTGGTATGACGGCAATCCCTCGCGGCTGAAGCCGGCGCCCGATGCCGTCGTCGCCGCCGAGATCGCAAGCCTCGCAGGCGGCGTCGCGAGGCTCTGCGCCCGCGCCGAAGAACTCGCCGCCACAGGCCGCGAGGAAGACATGCGCCTCGCCTGCCACCTCGCCGAAGCCGCAACGCTTGCCGAACCCGAAAACCGCGACGCCCACATGACCCGCGCCAATATCTATGGCGCGCGCCGCAAGAGCGAACTCTCTCTCATGTCGAAAGGCGTCTTCGGCTGGGCCGAACGCGAAAGCGCCTTCAAGGCGGGGAAGAACGAGGCGTAGAAAAAACCGCAAGTGCCATCGCAATCTCTGGCAGGTATTTTCTCCTCCAAATGCTTGGTGATGTAGCTTGACCAGCTAATCATTGTCGGGGCGAACTCGCGAAAATGCTTTCTGGATCGATTGAGGAAGTTGAGAAAAATAGCTTCCTAGCGCACTTGTTTCTTCACGCAATTTTTGGGCGCCGAATGCGTTTCTGTACCGGATGAAGGCGTCATCGGCCAACGCGGAAATCAAGTCCGGTGACACACCCTCGACGTCTCCGGAAAGGACCGCATCGGGGGTCGAGATTGCCCGGCACTTCTTCCCCGCCTCATTGATCTCTAGAACCGCTCCAAATCCGGACTGGAATTTTATTTCCTCGTTTTCATCTCGCATGGGATTGCCTGAATCGTCGTAGACCGGAACGCGTCCCCCGACGATCAGATACAAATCGGCGCGCTCCGTCGTTGAGGCGTAAAGAAGCGGCGCCTGCTCGGCAAATTCTGGGCAAAGCTGGATCAGCTCAGGGGGTGGCTTCTCAAAATTTACTTCACTTGCACTGAAAGAAATTCCGATAATCGGATCGACATAGGTTTCCGCCCAGTCCGGCCCAATGGCAAATGACGAAACTTGGAGAGCCGCAAGAAGCGGGCAAAATAAACCAAGTACCACGCCGGAAAGTTTCATGGGAATGCCCTTCTGTCCTGCAGCTCCGTCCCTGAAAAACGGCCGGCCTGAGTTGGCGGAAATCAGAAACCCGGTATGTCTTACCTTACGCCTGAGTACGATCGGCGGCGCCATTTTTGCGCCCCGGCTTGACGCTCTGTTCTTCAGAAAAACGTAATCCTAGATCCGAAAACTAGTTTGCGCACGTGACCTGCGCCAGTTTCATGGGACGCCTTCAAAGCCGGCAAGAACGACGCATGATAAATGACCCGGCACCGCCGGCGCGATAGTCCGCAAGCGGATATGTCCGTGCCCGGCGTCGATCCTCTGGACCGCGCCACCGAACCTCATGCAGAATGCGCGAATGCCGGGCGGTGGGGTACGGCGAGGGCGGAGAGATTGAAAACATCGTTTCAGAATGTCGCGGATCGCACCCGCCAGGTAGAAATTGCGCTGGTCGATGATCACCGGATGTTCCTCGACGGCCTGTCCGAAGTCATCAATGCGCTCGATCCTGCCTATGTATGCACGGGCTTTGCCTCCCCGCGCGATGCCCTTGCCGCGATAGAACAGGGCCGTCACTTCGATCTTGTCGTTTCCGACCTCGTCATGGAGGAAATGAACGGCGTTGCCTTCATCCTCGCGTTGCAGACGCGGCGCTGCACGGTCCCCGTCCTCATCGTCTCGGGCATGGACACGCTGCCGCCCGTGGAGAAGGTGCTGCGGCTCGGCGCGCTCGGCTTTGTGCCGAAATCAGCGCCCACAGCCATATTGGGCGAGGCGATCCGGTCGGCGCTCAAGGGCGACATCTTCCTGCCGCCGGAACTCTGGAGCGTCGTCGAGCGCAATCCGAAATCCCCCCGGGCCTCCGCATCCGCCCCGGCGGCGGCAGGCGAAGAGGAACTTCTCGGCGCCCGCCAGATCGAGGTTCTGCGGCTCATGGCGGAAGGCTATGCCAACAGGCGCATCTCCGAAGTCCTCGGCATCAGCGAGAACACCGTGAAGACGCATATCAGGCACATATTCCAGCGGCTCAATGTCGAGCGGCGCACCGCCTGTGTAAGCAAGGCCCGCACCATCGGCCTCATCGACTAGGCAGGCTCGGCCTCAGCCTTCCCGGCCGCGATCTCTTCGAGCAGCCGGTGCAGGAATTCGGGCTCCACCGGCTTGTGAAGAATGCGCAGGTTCGCGCTTTCCTCCGCCTCCGTCGAAATGTCGCCCGTCATCATGATCGCGCGCACGTCGTCGTTCAGCTCTTCCCGCAGCCGCTCGATAGCCGCAAGCCCCGTCTCCGCCGCGCCCAGCCGCTGGTCCACGATCAGAACATCCGGCACACGGTCCGTCCGGTCGAGCAGCGCCACGGCATCCTGGCCCGAAGCCGCCGACAGCACCTCGCATCCCCAGCTCGAAAGCACGGTCGACATGCCGCTGCGGATTGCGTCTTCATCGTCGATGATGAGAACGCAAACCGCGCTCACCTTGGCATGGGATGCGGTGGCGCGGCCCGGCGCATCGCCCGTCTCGCCGCTCGCGTCCCCCGCGCCCGGCAGCAGCAGCGTGAAGCGCGTGCCTCGCCCGGGTGCGGAAACCAGCGACAGCCGGATGTCGAGTAGCTCCGCGAGCCGCCGCACGATCGAAAGGCCGAGGCCGAGCCCCTTTTCCCTGTTCCGCTCGCGATTGCCGAGCTGCACATATTCGTCGAACACGGCCTCCTGCTGCGACGGCGGAATGCCGATGCCCGTATCCTCCACCGTGATTTCCGCGCCGCCTTCGGCAGACGCCACGGTGAGCGAGACGCGGCCGCCTTGGTGCGTAAACTTGATCGCATTCGAAATGAGGTTGCGGAGAATCCGCCCGATCAGGATGGGATCGGTCATGGCGATCGCCCGTTCCGTCTGCAGCGCGAGCGCCACGCCTTTTCCGGCCGCCACGGCGGAAAACTCGTCGGCGATCCGCGCCGCAAGCACTCCGGCATCCGTCTCGCGGAGATCGGGCACGATCGCGCCCGCATCGAGCCGCGACACGTCGATCAGTCCATCGAGCAGATTGCCGAGCCCGCGCCAGCTTTCCTCGATCTTCGCGATCAGATCGAGCTGTGCTTGCTCCTTCGTCTTCTCTCTGAGCGCCGCGAGGAAAAACCCCTGGGCATGGAGCGGTTGCGCCAGGTCATGGCTCGTCGCGGCGAGGAAGCGCGTCTTCTCCTCGCTCACCTTCTGGAGAGCGTCGCGCTGCCGCCGCAACTCTTCCATCAGCGCCTGGTTCTGCTTCACGGCGAGCGCGTCCCGCGTCGCGATTTCAACGCGTGCGCTCGACGACATGAAGAAGGCATAGGCGAAGACGAGTCCCACCCCGGCGGTGTTGAGCGGCCACTCGGCGGACAGGAACACCCAGCCCGCATAGGGCAACAGCGCGGCGCTCGCCAGCGCCACATAGGAGCGGCGATAGGCGGATTGCGGCGAGATGCCCCCGAGCGTCAGGCTGAGCAGCATGATGCCCGTTGTATAGATGCTGATGTCGGATGTGGGATCGGCCAGCCATATCGCGCCAAGCCCCCAGGCGAGCCCCGTCCCCGCCGCCGACAATGTGTGGAGCGCGAGATATTCCTTCGCATTGGCAAGCGTGAGTCCGCCTTTCTCATATCGCGCGGGCAGCGCCAGGGTGAGGCCGATCATCGCCGCCGCCACCCCCGCCCAGATCGCAACATCGAGAATGGGCACCGAGAAGGTCAGCACCACGGAAAAAAGCGCGAGCAGCAGCAGCACGGAGAAAGCCGAGCTCGGCGCCCGTTGCTTCAGCAGCTCCGCCCGCTGCAGGTCCAGCGTCTCCGGCGCCAGCCGCAGGCTTTCGATATTCGCTTGTTGCCGCTCCACCGCCCGATGCTCCCCATAAGCTGGCCGATCTTGACCGCCTTTCCCGCCCGCCGCAAATCGCGGCTCCAAAAACAAAAACCCTCCCGCGCATGTCGCTTGGGAGGGTCAAGAATGGCGGGCCCGGAAGGGAGGGGGAGGGAGGAGCCGGGCCCGCCAGAGAGGGAACAATCGGGAGATAGGAAGGAGTCTCCGCCTTTCCAACCCCGTCCCCCTGCGGCAGGGCGTCGCGGCTGCCTCAACTTTGCTCACGCCACCTTGTCAAGCACGCGGCGGAATTTCGAGAAGGCTTCCTCGAGATGTTTTTCCTCCGCGATGAGCGGCGGCGAAAAGGCGATCGTGTCGCCCGACACGCGCACCATCATGTTCTCGTCATGGAAGGCCGCGCGCATCGCATCGAAGCCGCGCTTGCCCGGCAGCCCTTCGACGGGAGCGAGGTCGAACGCCGCCACGAAGCCGATGGTGCGGATGTCCTGCACCAGCCCGTGCCCCTTGAGGCTCATCGCGGCCGCCGCCATTTTCGGCTCCATCTCCTTCGCGCGTTCGAACAATCCCTCGTCGCGGTAAAGGTCGAGCGTCGCAAGCGCCGCGGCGGCGGCAAGCGGATGGCCGGAATAGGTATAGCCGTGGAAAAGATCGATCACATGATCGGGGCCTGTCTGGAACGCATCGTAGATATGCTTGCGCACCACGCAGCCGCCCATCGGCACGGTGCCGGACGTGATGCCCTTCGCGAAGGTGAGAATGTCGGGTGTCACGCCAAAGCGCTCCGCCGCCGTCGCAGCCCCAAGCCGTCCAAAGCCGGTGATGACCTCGTCGAAGATCAGCAGGATGCCATGCTTGTCGCACAGTTCGCGGAGCCGCTTGAGATAGCCCTTCGGCGGCGGCAGCACGCCGGTCGAGCCCGCCATCGGCTCGACGATCACCGCCGCAATGGTCGAGGCATCGTGAAGATCGACCAGCCGCTGCAATTCATCGGCAAGATGCGCGCCCCAGTCCGGCTCGCCCACGGTATAGGCCTGTTCCGCGCGATTATAGGTATGCGGCAGGTGGTCGGTACCCGCGAGCAAGGGCCCGTAGAATTTCCGGTTTGCGACCATGCCGCCCACCGAAATGCCGCCGAAGCCGACGCCGTGATAGCCGCGTTCGCGGCCGATCAGCCTGGTGCGCGAGGCTTCGCCATTCGCGCGGTGATAGGCAATGGCGATCTTGAGTGCCGTGTCGGCCGCTTCCGATCCCGAATTGCAGAAGAACACATGGTCGAGATCGGCCGGCGCCAGCGCCGCCACCCGGCTTGCCAGCTCGAACACCTTGGGATGCGCGAACTGGAAGGAAGGCGCGAAGTCGAGCTCGCCCGCCTGTTGCTGGATCGCCTTGACGATCGGCTCGCGGCAATGCCCGGCATTGGAACACCAGAGCCCCGCCGTCGCATCGAGCACCGCCGTCCCGTCCGGCTTGTAGTAATACATGTCCTTCGCGCGGGAGAGCAGGCGCGGCTCCCGCTTGAACTGCCGGTTCGGCGTGAAGGGCAGCCAGAAGGGTTCGAGATCGTTCGGCGTGGTTTCGGCGCTCATCGCGGGCCTCCGTTCAGGATTTTCCGCGATTGAAAGTCCGGGCGCAGCGGAAAGCAAGCATTCTCCTGCGTGACTCACGCGCCTCTGTTTAGTAAACTAAACACATGGCAGGGGATTTCAGGCGCGCCCATGGCTCCGCTGCGGCGGGCGAGGGTGAATCGCAGGGGCAGGATATCGGCGCGCGGCTCCGCGAGCTGCGCAAGATGTACGGCCTGTCGCAGCGCGAACTCGCCAAGCGCGCCGGGGTGACGAACGGCACGATTTCCCTCATCGAGCAGGACCGCATCAGCCCCTCCATCGGTTCCCTGAAGAAGGTGCTGGGCGGCTTCCCCATCTCGATCGCCGATTTCCTGACGCTGGACCTCAAGCCCCGCGCCAAGGTCTTCTATGCCGCGAAGGAACTGCGCGAGATCGCGGGCGGCGACGTTTCCTTCCGTCTCGTCGGGCGCGACACGCGCGGCCGCGCCATCCAGATGATGCATGAGCGCTATGTGCCCGGCGCCGACACGGGCGAGGAAATGCTCTCCCATGCCGGCGAGGAGTGCGGCATCGTCATCTCCGGCGTGCTGGAACTCACCGTCGGCGGCGAAGTCCGCCGCCTCGTGCCGGGCGATGCCTATTATTTCGACTCGCGCCTTCCCCACCGCTTCCACAATCCGGGCACCGTGGATTGCGTCATCGTCTCCGCCTGCACCCCGCCGAGCTTTTGAGCGTCACGCCGCCTTCGGCTTGTGGAACTGCACATTGGCCGGCGGCTTCGAGAAGTTGGGCTTCTCGGCGGTGAGTGCGGCCAGCGCCGCCTCGCGGTCCGCCGCGCTGAAGCTGCCGGTCGTCAGGCAGAACTCCACGAAATTGCCGTTCGGGTCCTTCGTATAGACCGAGTGGCACCAGTTATGGTCGATCTCCAGCACGTCGAGCCCCGCATCGAGCCATTGCTGGCGCCGCCGCTCGAGGTCCGCCCGGTCCTTCACGTCGAAGGAGATATGGTTGATGTGGTCGGGCACGCCGGCCGCCTTCGACAGATTGGTCTCGAAACCCTCCGTCCCCGGAATATCGTGCATCTCCCAGAAGGCGATGAACTTCGAATCGTCTTCCATCCGGTAGAAGAAATGCTTCGCCCAGCCGCCTTCCGGCGCCGGTCCCACCTCCACCTTCACAAGCTCGAAGCCCATCACGCCTTCGTAGAACGCATGAATAGCCTTCATGTCGCGCGCGGCAAGCGCCAGATGATGATAGCCCATCGCTCTATTCCTTCCCTTTGGTGTCGACCATGGCCATGACGTCGTTGGAGCTTCCCTTCGGCGCCGCAATCTCGACCACGCGCTCATCCACATCGTCATATTCGAGCCTGAGCGCGCGCGACATCGTCGCATGCATCTCATAGGTCGTGGTGATGTAGGTGAATTCGAGTATCTCCTCGTCCGAGAGATATTTCTTCATCTCGTCGAAAATCGCTTCCGGCACACGCCCGCCCTGCAGCACCAGGCAGTCCGTATAGGCGAGCAGCGCGCGCTCCACCGGCGACCAGCAATCCGCGATCGGCCAATGCGGTATCGCCGTGATCTGCTCTTCCGTCAGGCCCACATCGCGGCAGGCCTTGCAATGCTGCGAGAACACGAATTGCGAGCCGCGCGCAAAGCCCGCACGGATCTGCCCGAGTTCGCGCAGCTTCGGATCGAGCTTGCGCTTCGGGCTGCGATAGAACTGGAAGCCCTCGGTCGTGTGCTTGAAGGCGTCCGGCACCAGCGCGAACACGGTCCACCAGTTGCCGGGCGTCCCCGTCGCCGTGCCCGGCTCCTTCACCGGGTCGCGCTCGCCGAACAGCATCTTGTAGAGTTGTTGCGCGAAGGGATCTGCGTCCGCTTTCGCGACCTGCCTCAGTCTCGGCATGCCTCACCTCCCGTTGCATGACCGGGAAAAATGTAAGATAAACTGACAAACACCTCAAGCGGAGTTTGCTGGATGACGCGTAAGCCCGGCCTTCTGATGGCGCAGCTTCTGAACCGATTTATCTGGTTCGACGCCGCGCTGCAGAAAAGCCTCGATATCCGCGGTCATGGCGGCGTGCGCCGGCTCGAATCCATGTGCATGGTCTATGTCCATGCCGGCATCCGCCGCCCCACAGAGCTTGCGCGCCTTCTCGGCGTCACCCGCCAGTCGGTCAACACGGCGCTGCGCGAACTCGAAGCCAAGGGCCTTGTCTATCTCGAGCCCGATCCCGAGGATGCCCGCTGCAAGCTCGTGCATTTCGCGCCGGAAGGCGCGGCCATGCGGCAGGAGGCGCTCGACATCGTGACGGCGCTCGAAGCCGCGCTCGAGGAAAATCTCGGCCGCAAGGCGGTGGACGATCTCGCCCGCCTCGTCAGCGCCGATTGGGGCGAGGCGCCCGTCATCGGCAATAAAGCCGTAGGCAAGACGAAGGAAAGAAAGAAGAAAAGCGCATGACAAGCCTCGATGAACGTCTGAAACAGCCCGGCCTCATCGTCGCCCCCGGCGCTTATGATGCCCTCTCCGCAAGGCTCGCCGCGCAGGCGGGCGCGGAAGTGGTTTACATGACGGGCTTCGGCGTCGCGGGCGCGGGCTTCGGCCTTCCCGATATCGGCCTTGTCAGCGCCGCCGAAATGATGGAGCGCGTCCGCGTCATCGCCGCTGCCGCCGCGCCCGTGCCGCTCATCGCCGATGGCGACAATGGTCATGGCGGCCCGCTCAATGCCGCGCGCCTTGCCCGCGCCTATGAGCAGGCGGGCGCCCAGTGCATCCAGATCGAGGATCAGGTCTTCCCCAAGCGCTGCGGCCATATGGAAGGAAAGGAAGTCGTGCCCGTCGCGGAAGCGGCGGCGAAAATCCGCGCAGCCGCCGATGCGCGCGCGGAAAAAAGCTTCAAGATCATGGCGCGCACCGATGCCCGCGCCACGCATGATCTCGACGAGGCGCTCCGCCGCGGCGATGCCTTCTTGAAGGCAGGCGCCGACATTCTCTTCATCGAGGCCCCGCGCGACGAGGCGGAAATGCGCAAGGTCGCGGACAATTTCAAGGGCGTGCCCCTCGTCGCCAATATCGTGGAAGACGGCAAGACGCCCTATCTCGGTGCAAAGGAGCTGGAGGCGCTCAGCTTCAAGATCGCGCTCTTCCCCGTCTCGGCGCTCCTCGCCGTCACCGCGCGCCTGCAAGGCGTCTATGCAACGCTCCTGAAAGGCGAGGGCTTGCCTCAAGGTGAGCCCCGCGTCACTTTCCAGCGCTATAATGAGCTCATCGGCCTGAACGACATGCTCGCCGATGCAGCGGCGATCAATGAGAAGGCGGGGAAGTAATGCCGAGCTGGGCGAATATCCTGAAGCGGATCGAGGCGGGCGAAATGGAAAAGGCGCCGCCGCATGTGACGGCGCTCAACCTCTATGCGGGAAAGCTCACCGTGCTGGAGCCAGGCCGCATCCGCTATGACTGGCCGGTCGACCCCGCCTACTTGAATCCCGTCGCCGTCTTCGGCGGCTATCTCGCCACGCTCGCCGACCAGACCTGTTCCTTCGCGCTGATGACCATGCTGAAGGACGACCAGAACTTCACGACGTCAGATTTGCAAATGCACTTCTTCCGCCCCGTGACAAACGGCATCCTCGCCTGCGAAGGCCATGTCGTGAACGTCTCGAAAACACAGGCCTATGTGGAAGCAACCTTCACCAATAGCGACGGCAAGCTTGCGTTGAAAGCGCGGGCGGTGGAGCGGATCATCGCGGCGTGAGGAGCAGGTGGCGCAGGGAGGGGCAATGAATCATTCGACGCTGGATGATCTCTATGTCGCACCGTTCGAAGTGTGGCTACTTTCCGCCACGATATTTATACCCGCTGCGGCTTGGGTGATTTTGATGGCGTACACCTTCTCCCGCCTCAAGAACAAACATCACCTGGCGTGGGAAGAGTTCGGGCGCCCTGAGATTCTGAGTCCCAATCTAGCGCGCTTCTTGTCTGCGCTGCTGTATCTTGCGACGCCTCGACACAAGGCACTGAATGACCGGCGGCTAAGCAGATGTGTCGTTGCGGCGAGAGTTCTCTTTGTCTTTTTGCATCTCAATGGCGTGATCTGCGTGAAGCTACTTGAGCCTTACGCGGAGGAATATCGGCGTGCCGACGTCGAGGTTACGAGCGCACACGCTACTGGGCCATAATCACCCGCTTCTTCCCGCTCTCTTCCATTTCGCCTCGCCAAGCATCGACGCGCGCCTTCTGGATGCTCGGCCTTCTTGAAATTCAAAGGAGGGCCCGGGCATGACAAGTTGAAGAGAAAACGGGCAAGTGCGGCATTTTCAGCAGGGAACTCGGAACTTATCCCCCCTCTAAAATAAACTTATCCCCGCCCCCTGAACTGCCCCCATATTAGCTCCACGCACGGAAACCAAAGCGCACGGGCCGCAGAAAACGGCCAGCGCCCCTCTATTGGAGCCACTCTTGGATCATGCCCTGCGAAGCGCCGATCGCTTCAAGCCGCCCGAGCCAGTCATCCACCCGCGCCTTGAACACCGCATCCCGCGGCAGGAGATAGGCCTTCTCGGCTTGCGTGAAGGGCGCGTCCGGGTTCGTCGCGCAAAGCGCGTCATATTCGCGCTCGACGATCCGTGTCTCGATCGCATCGGTGATCATCACATCGGCGCGCCCCGCCGCGATCTCCTCGAACACGCTTGCATTGTCCCGGTGCAGGATCAGCGTCGCGCGCGTGATATTCGCTCGCGCGAATTCCTCGTTCGTGCCCCCCGGATTGACGATCACGCGCACGCCCTTGCGGTCGATACCCTCCAGCGTGCGGAACCGCTCCTTGTCCTCGCAGCGCGCCACCGGCGCCTTGCCGTCCGTCAGGATCGGGTCGGAAAAGAAGGCCGCTTGCCGTCGCGCCGCCGTCACCGTGATGCCGCCCATGCCGATATCGAATTTCCCGGCCGCAAGATCCTCCATCAGCGTCGGCCAGCTCGTCCGCACGATGACGAGCTTCGCGTCGAGATCGCCGGCGAGAGACTCCGCCATGTCCACATCGAGGCCCCGGAAGGGGCCCTCCGGCTCCTCCCAGGAAAAGGGCTTGTAGTCGCCGCTGAGCCCCACCCGGACTTCGCCCCGCTCGGCGATCCGCTCAAGCGTGGGGCTCCCCTCCCACCGCGCGCTCGCGGGCGCGGCAAGGACGAGGATCAGAAGAAGGGCGGCAAGGGTGCGAATCCGGTTCATGGGCGGACTATAGGCTGCCCCGCAGCCCCACGGAAAGCCGCCCTTTACTGGACTGTTAAGGGGCCTGCTGCTAGAAACTCGCCCCATGACGACATCGGCTTCTTGCGGGCGCCGCCCCGCCATCATCGCGCGAATTACAGGCCCGGCCTGCCGCTGAAAGCGCCCCTCCGGGCGCTCCGGGGCAGGAGCCGGGTTCTTCCGTTTCCCATGATCGCGCAACCCCGTATAGCTGGGACCCTCCATGTCCACTGATGATAAATCCACCGGCGAAACTTCGACTGGCCGCGACTACCGCGACACGATCTTTCTCCCGGCGACCGATTTCCCGATGAAGGCAGGGCTGCCCGCCCGCGAGCCCGAATGGCTCGCCCGCTGGGAAAAGCTCGGCCTCTACAAGCGCCTGCGTGAAACCGCCAGGGGCCGCGAAACCTTCATCCTGCATGACGGCCCGCCCTACGCGAATGGCAACATCCATATCGGCCACTCGCTGAACAAGATCCTGAAAGACCTCGTCGTCCGCTCGCAGCAGATGATGGGTAAGGACGCGGCCTATGTGCCCGGCTGGGATTGCCACGGCCTGCCTATCGAATGGCAGATCGAGGAGAAATACCGCAAGAAGGGCCTCAACAAGGACGAAGTGCCCGCGCTCGAATTCCGCCGCGAATGCCGCGAATTCGCGCAAGGCTGGGTCGATGTCCAGCGCGAGGAGTTCAAGCGCCTCGGCGTCACCGGCGAGTGGGACAATCCCTACCTCACCATGTCCTTCGACGCCGAAGCGAAGATCGTCGAGGAATTCCAGAAATTCCTGATGAACGGCTCGCTCTATCGCGGCTCGAAACCCGTCATGTGGTCGGTCGTCGAAAAGACCGCGCTCGCCGAAGCCGAAGTCGAATATCACGATCACCAGAGCCACACGATCTGGGTGAAGTTTCCGGTCGTGCAATTCGATTCAGACATTTTGGTACCGCATGAGGACTGCCAGTCTGAAGTTTCACATGACGGAGAAGGGGTCTCATTTGAAATTCATCTCCCAGACTCGAGCATCCTCAGGGGTGCTTCAGTTGTAATCTGGACAACGACTCCGTGGACGATCCCCGCTAATCGGGCAATCTCGTTTTCAGATGACATTGCTTACGTCCTCTACGAAGTGATGGAAGATGCGGCCAACGGGCTAGCGAAAAAAGGCGAAAAGCTGATACTTGCCAAAAGTTTGGCAGAGCAGGTGTTCTCAGCTTCTGGCGTCACCAAGTATCGTCCTCTCTGCTACGTGAGACCCGAAGCTGGTCTGGTGTGCGCGCATCCCTTCCGCGGCCAAGGCTATGACTTCGACGTCCCGCTTCTCGCCGGCGACCACGTCACGGAAGAGGCCGGCACAGGCTTCGTCCACACCGCCCCCGGCCACGGTCAGGACGACTATTTCATCTGGGTCGAGAATTTCGGCGCGAAGGA
>JAHBYL010000067.1 GCA_019635955.1 Parvibaculum sp. | reverse complement strand
GCATGAGCTCGAGGCCGTGGAAGGCTGGCGGGTGATGGAAATCATCCGCGATTACGGGTTCCCCATTGTTGCCGAATGCGGCGGCGCCTGTGCCTGCGGCACATGCCAGGTGGAAGTCGATCCCGAATGGGCGGCGAAGCTTCACGCGCCGCGCGAGGACGAACTCGATCAGCTCGACCAGAATTACGGCGGCGAGTGGTCGCGCCTGTCCTGCCAGCTCATCATGTCGGAAGAACTCGACGGATTGCGGCTCCGCCTCTCCGACATCGCGATCCGCGAAGCGGCGTAGCGTTTGCGGGGACGTGCCGGCTCTCGTTCAGGCAGTTTCCAAACCCAAATTCGCCATGGCCCGCTTTATGCGGGCCATCCACGTCTTTCTTTTCTTTCAGCGCCGCTCCAAGCATCATTGAGCGATGAAAGGCGGCTGGGTCTATATCGTCACCAACAAGCCGGATGGTACGCTTTATGTCGGCGTCACCTCCGACATCCGCCGCCGTGCTTCCGAACATCGTGAGGGAATCTACCCTGGATTTGCGAAACGCTATGGCTTGAAGCGGCTGATTTTTATGGAACGCCACGAGGAAATCGAAAGCGCGATTGCGCGCGAAACACGGATCAAGAAGTGGCCACGCGCATGGAAGGTGCGGCTCATCCATGAGTTCAACCCGGAGTGGGACGATCTCTACGAGACGCTGAATATCTGAGCCGTCGCCTTTTGAAGAAAGACGTGGATGGCCCGCATAAAGCGGGCCATGACGGTGTGGAGAGGAAACATGCAAAATCCATGTCTAAACCCCGACAAACAACACCCCTCACTGGACAAGTCCTCCATCTCTCTGCCAACAATGCAGGGAGTGGAGGGCTTTTTCGTGCGCCGTGTTTCTTTCATCGCCTGTCTTTTCGTCGTGCTCATCGTCGCGGTTCCGTCCTTTGCGGAGCCTCACGATGCCGTGCAGACCAATCTCTATTTCGGCCTCGCGCTCGATACGGGCGGTGAGGTGGGCGAGGAAGAGTGGAGCGCCTTCCTGGCGGAAGAAGTGACGCCGCGCTTTCCGGACGGCTTCACCGTCATCGATGCTTATGGGCAATGGCGCGATCCTTCGGTTGCGGCTTCGCCCGTCATCCGCGAGAAAACGAAACTCCTCGTCATCGTGCATCCCGGCACGGCGGAGACGGACAGGGCGATTACGGAAATCAAGTCGCTCTATAAAAAGCGTTTCGACCAGAAATCCGTCTTCCATACGGATGCGCCCGTCCGCATCGTGGAGTAGTCTTCCCTCCATGTACGCCGCTTCCATACAAGCCGAAAAAACATTCGAGATATGGCCCGGCAAATTGTCCTTTGCCGCGGGCGGCGCCGGCGCGCGCGATGCGCTCGACGCGGCGACCGACATGGCGCGCTCGCTCGCGCGTGCCGTAATCGAGGATGCGGAGCTTCTCGCCAAGGGCGGCAACGTGCTGCCGCGCGGGATTGCGGGCCGTCATGCGCTCGAAGCGGTGGCGCCGTTCCGCGACATGCAGGGCGGCGCTCTGCCGCCGTCGCTCGCGGCCCTGCCGGGCGCTATCTGCGATGTGGTGCTCGATGCCATGCGCCGCGCAGCGGGCGAGGCGGATTTCTTTCTCGTCGCGCTTGGCGATGCAGCGGCGCTTCATCTCGAACCCGGCGTTCAATTGAAGGCCGATGCAGACATGCCGCCGGTGCTCGGCGAATTTGCACGCGCGCTCGGGCCCGGCATTCAGGGCGGTGTGGCGCTTGGCGGCATCCATTCCGCTATGCCGACTTGCGGCGCGCTGGACAAGGTAGCCGTTCAATCGAAGAGCGCGGCTCATGCAGGCTTTGCCGCCGTGCTTGTCGCGGATGCGGCGGCCGCCGGTTTTACGCCGCCAAAGGGCAGCGCACCGCGCGACCGTCTTCTTGCCGCGGGCTGGGCGGAGCGCATCGTCGCCCGCGCGGCGGGTCTTGTCGAACCGGAGACAATCTGGGATGCGCTGTCCGCTTCCGCCCGTCAGGCCTCGGCGCTCCGCGATAGGCGGCTCCTCTCCGCGGCGGCGCTCGGCTTCAAGGGACGGGGACGGACCATCGGTCCCGTCGATGGCGACAGGCTGCTCCGCTTCGGCGTTTCGGAGTGGCGCTGATCCCGGCGCAGGGTCATACTCACCCAAACAATAAGGGGAGGGTGGACCCATGGGTTTCTACGAACGCCGCATCGTGCCGCATATCATCAATTGCGCCTGCGGCACCAAGCCGATCCGCTATCAGCGCAAGAAGGTCGTGCCCATGGCCGAAGGCACGGTGCTTGAAATCGGCATCGGCACCGGCCTCAATCTTCCCTATTACGATGCCTCCAAGGTGACGAAGGTCATCGGCCTCGATCCGTCCGAAGAATCCTGGAAGCTCGCGGGCGAACGCGCGAAGGATCTCAGCTTCCCGGTCGAGTTCATCGGTCTGCCGGGCGAGCAGATTCCGCTCGAGGACAACAGCGTCGACACGGTTCTCTGCACTTTCAGCCTCTGCACCATCCCGGATCCCGTGACGGCGCTGCACGGCATGAAGCGCGTCTTGAAGCCGGGCGGCAAGCTCGTCTTCTGCGAGCATGGCGCCGCGCCCGACGAGGGTGTGAAAAAGTGGCAGGACCGCGTGAACCCGGTCTGGAAGGTTCTCTTCGGCGGCTGCAATCTCAACCGCCGGATGCCCTCGCTGATCGAGGAGGGCGGCTTCCGCATCGCCGATCTCCAGAGCATGTATCTGCCGTCGACGCCGCGCATCGCAGGCTTCAACTATTGGGGCGTGGCGGAAGCCTGATCCTTTCCGGGGACGATCATGACATTATCGGTTATCGGCGCCGGCTTCGGCCGCATGGGCACGCTGTCGCTCAAGCTCGCGCTGGAAGAACTCGGCTTCGCGCCCTGTCATCACATGACGGAAGTTTTCGCGCACCCGCATCAAGCGCCGCAATGGCATGCGGCGGCGAAAGGCGAGGCGGTCGACTGGGATGCGCTGCTCAAGGGCTACAAGGCGCTGGTCGACTGGCCGGGCTGCCATTTCTGGCGCGAACTCGCCGCGCATTTCCCGGATGCGAAGCTCGTGCTTTCGACGCGCGATCATGAGCGCTGGTACGAAAGCATGGTGAACACGATCTTCCGGGCTGTCGGCGGCGAGCTTCCGCCCGAAGGTCCGGCCCGCGAAGTGCTGGAGATGGCGGGTTATATCGTCCGCGACAGGACATTCGGCGGCAATCTCGACAAGGCGCATGTGCTCGATGTGCTGGCGAAGCATGAGGCGGAAGTGAAGCGCTCGATCCCGGCGGAGCGCCTCCTCGTCTTCAATGTCTCGGAAGGCTGGGGCCCGCTCTGCCGCTTCCTCGGCGTGCCCGTGCCGGAGACGCCTTTCCCCCGCACCAATTCCACCGAGGAATTCCAGGCGCATATGCGGTAGGGGCGGGTCTGCCGATCAGGGCTTGAAGAACAAAACAGGAACAACTATCTTGGGGCGCATGGACAGGCGCGCCCTTATTGCCGATTTGAAGTCGAGGATTGCCGGAGGCGGGGAGGGCCCTTCCTCGGGGCTGATCCCGCTCGGGGCGGAGGCTGCTGGCGTGTTGCCGGGCGGCGGGCTTCGGAAGGGTGCGCTGCATGAGGTGGCGGCGGCGGCCTATCGCGACATGGGTGCGGCGACGGGTTTTGCGGCGGCGCTCGCTTCGGCGGCCATGAAGCATTCGGCCTTGCCCGTGCTCTGGTGCGAGGCGGCGCGGCCGCCTTTCGACATGGGGCGGCTTTATGGGGCCGGGCTTGCCGCTTTCGGGATCGACCCCGCGCGGCTCCTCATCGCGCTGCCGCCGGGCGACACGGATTGTCTCTGGATCATGGAAGAGGCGCTGCGCGCGGAGGCCTTCGCGGCGGTGATCGGCGAGGTGGACGGGCGCTCCGCCGCGCTCACGCTTTCGGCCACGCGGCGGCTGCAGCTTGCGGCGGAGGAAACGGAGACGCCGACGCTTCTCTTCACCGGCCATGGCAAGGCGGCGGCGAGCGTCGCCGTCACGCGCTGGCATGTCGCGGCGGCGCCGGGCGCGGATGTGCCGGGCATGGAGGCGAGCGAGAAATTGCCGGGCGCGCCCCGCTGGTCGGTGTCCCTCATGCGCTGCCGGGGCGGCAGGCCGGGGACATGGCTCACTTCATGGAATGCCGAAGACGCGGCGCTTTCCTTCGCGCCGCTCCACGGCGAAAGCGAGGCGGCCTCTGCCGAGGAAGGGCGCGGCGCGCTTCTTCCCTTCTCCGCGCCCGTCATGCAGGCGGGTTGAGGCTCACCAGCGGCGATAGGGATAAGGATGGGGGTAATAGCCGGGATAAGGCCCCCACCAGGGCGGCGGCGCGCTGGCGCGGCGCAGTTCGCGGGTGTTTTCCTCCTGCGCGCGGATCTCGCGGAGCTTCAGGAGGCAGTTCGAGAAAGCCTCCGTACCCGGATCGAATCCGATGCGCTGGCATTCGGCCTGGTCGGACTGCATTTGCGCGGCGGCGCGGGAGGCCTGCTGTTCCGGGCTTACGCAGGCGGCAAGCGCGAGAAGCGCCGCGAAGGTCAGGCCTGTTTTCACGATACGCATGAGGAACACTCCCTGCCGTCAAAAGCCCTTGCTGACGCCGATGCCTACGCCGAAGCCGACATTGGGCGAGCGGCGGCCTTCTTCCTTGGCGCGGATTTCCTTCATCTTGAGGCGGCAATTGCCATAGGCCTCGGTATTCGGCTGGAAGCCGAGTTCGGTGCAGTTCTGGTGGTCGATCGCGTCGAGCCGCGCCTGCTCGGCCGCCGGGTCGCTACAGGCGGCGAGCGTGAAACCTGCCGCCGCGGCGGCGAGGAGCAGGACCTTGGTCGGACGTTTCAGCATGCCGCTTCTCCTGACATCGCGGGAACCTTGCTCCCATGACTTAATCCTATCCCTCTTTCAGGCAAGAAAGAGGCGTTTTCCGGATTCGACTCGCCTTGCATGGCGGCTTCGGGCACATTAGTTCCTGTTTTGTTCTAATCGGTCCCGGATCATGTCTTGCCTCAGTGAAAAACGGCGGATTGCCTCGATTTTCCTGCCGTCCTGGCCGGTGGAGCGGCTGTACCGCGAGCTTGCGCGGCAGGCGGCGCCTCTGCCGGTGGCGGAGAGGCCAAGGGCGCTCGCACGGGCCGGGGCGGGCGGCATAAGGCTCACGGGCTGCGATGCCGCCGCGCGGGCGGCGGGGGTCGCATCCGGCCAGCTCGTGCCGGACGCCATGGCGCTTTGCCCGAAGCTCGAGATTCATCCAGCCGATCTGGCGGGCGACTTCAAGGCGCTCAACCGGCTTGCCGGCTGGTGCCGGCGCTGGACGCCCTGGACGGCGGCGGACCCCGTGGGTCTTGACGAGGAGCCGGACGGCATCCTGCTCGACATCACGGGCTGCGCTCATCTCTTCGGCGGCGAGGCGGCGCTCGCCTCCGAAATCGGCCGGCGGCTCGCGCGGTTCGGCTTCACGGCGCGCATCGCCATCGCCTCTACGCCGGGTGCGGCCTGGGCGCTGGCGCGGTTCGGCCAGGAGGCGGCCTTCGTGCTGCCCGAGGGCGGCGAGGTGGAGGCGCTGCGCGGGCTGCCCGTCGCGGCGCTGCGGCTTTCTTCCGCGCAGGCCGGCGGGCTTGTCCGGCTCGGGCTCAAACGGGTGGGCGATCTTTACGGGCGGCCGCGCGCGCCGCTCACCGCGCGCTTCGGCGCTTCTCTCTCGCGCCGTCTGGACGAGGCGCTCGGCGCCGAGCCCGAGCCCGTTTCGCCCGCGCGTCCGCCCGTGCCCTTCCGCGCGAGCCTTTCCTTCGCCGAGGGGCTGACGCGGCAGGCCCATATTCTCGAAGCGGTGACGCGCATCGCGGGCGATCTCTGCGCAGTGCTGGCGAGCGAGCGGAAAGGCGCGCGGCGCATGGAGCTGCAGCTTTTCCGCGTCGATGGCGAGGTGACGCGGCTTCGCGCGGGCACCGGCATTGCGACGCATGAGACGGCGCATCTCGCGCGGCTCTTCCGCGAGAAGCTCATGCTGCTCGGCGACGATTTCGACCCCGGCTTCGGCATCGAGGCGATCATCCTTGCCTGTCTCGCGGTGGAGCCTCTTCTCCCCGCGCAGGAAGATTTCGACGGCAAGGGAAACCGGGACGCCGCCTTCGACCGGTTCGTCGATCGCATCAGCAATCGCTTCGGTGCGGAGCGTCTTCTTCGTATCGAGCCGCGCGCGAGCCATATTCCCGAGCGCGCGGTTGCGGCCGTGCTCGCGCTTCAGGGCGTCACGCCCGCCATGCGGGGCTGGGCGACGCATCGCGAGGAATACAGGGCCGCTCTTCTCGGCGGCAGCCTCCCGCGCCCCTTGCGCTTGCTGCCCACCCCCGAGCCCGTGGAGGCGGTCGCCGAAGTGCCGGAAGGGCCACCCCGGCTTTTCCGCTGGCGCAAGATCGCGCATCAGGTTGCGCGCGCCGAAGGGCCGGAGCGCATCACGCCGGAATGGTGGCGGGGCGGCGGCCAGCGCACGCGCGACTATTACCGCGTGGAAGACGGCGACGGGCGGCGCTTCTGGCTTTATCGCGACGGGCTTTATCGCAACGACAATGAGGGGCCGCGCTGGTTTCTGCACGGCATCTTCGAATGAGCGGTTTCGCCGAACTCGCCATGGCGAGCAATTTCAGTTTTCTCCGCGGCGCGTCCCATGCCGAGGAACTGGTGATGGCCGCAGCGGCGCAGGGCCTCGAGGCGATGGGCGTTGCCGACCGCAACACGATGGCGGGCCTCGTGCGCGCCCATGCGGCGGCGAAGGAAGCGGGCATCCGTTTCCTGCCCGGCGTGCGCCTTGTACTGATGGACGGGTTCGAGGTCATCGCCTATCCGCAGGATCGCGCGGCCTATGGCCGTCTTGCGCGGCTTCTCACGCGCGGCAACAGGCGGGCGAAGAAGGGCGAGTGCCATCTCTGGATGGACGATCTTCTTGCCGAAGGCGAGGGGCAATGCTTCATCGCCATGCCGCCGCCCGTGCCGGGCGATGATTTTCGCGGAAGCCTCGACAGGTTGAACGATGCTTTCCCCGGCGCTGTCTGGCTCGCGCTGACGCCGCTTTACCGCGCCGACGACAGGCGGCGGCACAGGATGCTGGGGCGGCTTGCGGCGGAGGCGCGGGTGCCGCTTCTCGCGACGAACGACGTTCTCTATCACGAGCCCGACCGCAAGAAGATGCAGGACGTGCTCAGCTGTATCCGCGAGCATTGCACGCTGAAGGATGCGGGCTTTCGCCTTGCCGCCAATGCGGAACGCCATATCAAGAGCGGCGAGGAAATGGCGCGGCTCCTCGCTGCCTTCCCGCAGGCGCTTGCCGCGCCGCAGGAGATCATGCGCCGCTGCAATTTTTCGCTCGACGAACTTCGCTACGAATATCCATCCGATGTCTTTTCGGCGCGCGAGACGCCGCAGGAACTTCTCATCCGGCTGACATGGGAAGGAGCGGCGCGGCGCTTCCCCGACGGCGTCAGCGAAAAGCTCCGCAAGACCATCGAGCATGAACTCGCGCTCATCGCCGAGATGAAATATGCGCCTTATTTTCTCACTGTGCATGACATCGTCCGGTATGCGCGGGAGCAGGGCATTCTCTGCCAGGGGCGCGGTTCGGCGGCGAATTCCACCGTCTGCTTCTGCCTTGAAATCACCTCCGTCAATCCCGCCGAGGTCGATCTCCTGTTCGAGCGCTTCGTCTCGCGCGACCGCAACGAACCGCCGGATATCGATGTCGATTTCGAGCATGAGCGGCGCGAGGAAGTGATCCAGTATATCTACGAGAAATACGGGCGCCGCCGTGCGGGCATTGCCGCCACCGTCATTTCCTATCGCTCGCGCAGCGCCATTCGCGATGTCGGGAAGGCGTTCGGCCTGTCGGAAGATGTGATCGCGGCGCTTGCGCGCTCCACCTGGGGCTGGTCGAGCGGCGGCGTCTCGGCGGAAGACGCGGAAGAGATCGGCCTCGATCCGGAGAACCGGGAGCTTCGCCTCGCTCTCAGGCTTGCTAGCGAGCTGATCGGTTTTCCGCGTCATCTCTCGCAGCATGTCGGCGGCTTCGTCATCACCGATGGGCCGCTCGAGGAAGTGGTGCCGATCCAGAATGCGGCAATGGAAGACCGCACCTTTGTCGAATGGGACAAGGACGATCTCGACACGCTCGGCATATTGAAGATCGACGTGCTGGCGCTCGGCATGCTCACCTGCATCCGCAAGGCGTTCGAATTCGTGGATAAGCATCACGGGCGGACACTCGATCTTGCCACCGTGCCGCCGAACGACATGCAGGTTTACGACATGCTTTGCGCGGCGGATGCGATCGGCGTCTTTCAGGTGGAAAGCCGGGCGCAGATGTCGATGCTGCCGCGCCTCAAGCCGCGCTGTTTCTACGATCTCGTGGTCGAGGTCGCCATCGTCCGGCCGGGGCCCATTCAGGGCGACATGGTGCATCCCTATCTCAGGCGGCGGAGCGGGCAGGAGGATGTTCATTATCCGAAGGAGGAATTGCGCGCCGTCCTGAACAAGACCTATGGCGTACCGCTGTTTCAGGAACAGGCGATGAAGATCGCGATTGTCGCGGCGGGCTTCACGCCGGGCGAGTCCGACCAGCTGCGCCGCGCCATGGCGACTTTCCGCAAGTCCGGCACGATCGGCCTTTACCGCGAGAAATTCATCAATGGCATGATCGGCAACGGCTATGAGCAGGATTTCGCGGAGCGTTGCTTCAAGCAGATCGAGGGCTTTGCCGATTACGGTTTTCCCGAAAGCCATGCGGCGGCCTTCGCGCAGCTCGCCTATGTGTCGGCCTGGCTCAAATATCATTATCCGGATGCCTTTTGCGCGGCGATCCTCAATTCGCAGCCCATGGGCTTCTATGCGCCGGCGCAGCTTGTGCGCGATGCGCGCGACCATGGCGTGGAGGTGCGTGCCGTCGACGTGAACCACAGCAATTGGGACTGCACGCTGGAGGAGGCGGGCGGCAAGAGATGCGCCGTGCGGCTCGGCTTCCGGCAGGTGAAGGGCATGGCGGAGGAGGCTGCGCGTCTCATCGAAGAGGGGCGGGGGCAGGGTTTCGATTCCGTGCGCCACTTCCGGGGGAAGACGGGACTGCCGCCCCGGACCGTCGAAAGGCTTGCGGATGCGGATGCGTTCCGCTCCATCGGGCTCGACCGGCGCGAGGCGCTGTGGGCGGTGCGCGGGCTCGGCGGCTATGCGGGCGGAGAGGGCGGCAAGGCGCCTGCCGTGCTGCCGCTCTTCGCGGCGCATGAGGAAAAGGGATTCCAGCAGGAAGAGGATATGAAACTGCCCGCGATGCCGCCCGGAGAGCATGTGGTCTATGATTATGCGACGCTCCGCCTCTCGCTCAAGGCGCATCCCGTTTCCTTCCTGCGCCCGCGTTTTGCCGCGCAGCGAATTCTGCCCAATGCGAAACTGAAGGAGGTCGAGGCTGGGCGGCTTGTGACGCTGGCCGGGCTCGTGCTGGTGCGGCAGCGGCCGGGCACGGCGAGCGGCGTCATCTTCGCCACGCTCGAGGACGAGACCGGCGTCGCCAATATCATCATCTGGCCGAAGCTTTATGAGAAGCGCCGGCGCATCGTTCTCACCTCACGTCTTCTCTTCGTGCGCGGGCGGGTGCAGAAGGAAGGTATCGTCATCCATGTCGTAGCCGACGAGCTGGAAGACTGGACCTCCGAGCTCGGTCTTCTCTCGGCGGAGGATTTCGGCGATGCGGCGATCGCCCGCGCAGATGGCGTGAAGCATCCCGGCCACGATCCGCGCGATGGCAATCACAGCCGGGAAGAACAGAAACGGATGCGCGCGGCACGCTTCGTGCCGAAGAGCCGCGATTTTCATTGAACCTGTGCCTCACCATCTGGACCACCCTCCCCCTGCGGGAGGGTCAAACCGCTGCAAGCGGTTTGGGGAGGGGGACTCCGCTCTCATAGTGTTGCGCGCTCAGAATTTTTTCGGCTCACCCCTCCCCGAAAAATTCCGCGCTGCGCTTGAATTTTTCGACCCTCCCTCAAGGGGAGGGTAGGTCTAAAGTGAGTGAGGGAAATCTTCGTGAACGGACTTTCTAAACGACTCCCGAAGAGGCGCCCTTCCGCAATGCATGGAATTGCAGCGCGCTGCCACCGATTTCCGTGGCGACGAACAGCCAGAGCACGGGTGTTGCGCCGGATGCAATCGCATAGACGATGAGGGCGGCAACGGCGAGCCTTGCAATGGCGTCGATGCGGGCAAGATCGGCCGAAGGCGCCCGCAGCCGCGCCAGCGCCCAGACGACGCCGAGCACACCCATGATATGGACGAACATCATGCCGAAGGGGCCCGCTTCGAAATAAAGCGCGGGCGTGCCGAAGCCGAGCCAGCCATCGGCCATATAAATGAGCACGATCAATGCTTCCGCGATCATCGGCAGCGCGAAAGGCAGCGTGACAGCAAGATCGGCCCAGGCGACCCTCTTGAAAATCCGTTCCGGCATTCCTTTTTCCCCTATGCGACATTCCGTCGTTCGTATTCGCGTTTTACCCACATTCGCATAATCTTCCTTTATTGTAGACAGCCCGTTCAAGGCCGCGCGAACCCCGGAGAGGCGATTTGAACAAGCGTATCGTTTGGACTGGCGGCGCCGGCGCTGCTCTTCTCCTCCTCGTCTTCGTCTATTTCGTGTTTCTGCGCGCCGCGGCGGTCGAGATTGCCGCGCCCGAGCGCGGAAGGGCGGTCGAGGCCGTCTATGCGACGGGGACGGTGGAGCCCGTGCGCTACGCGCGGGTCGGCTCGAAGATCGCGGGCCGCGTCACCAATGTGCTGAGGCAGGAAGGCGAGAAGGTCGAAGAAGGCGACATACTTGCCGTGATCGACGTTACGGAGAGCTATTCGCAGCTTCAGGAGGCGCAGGCGCGCCTTCGCCTTGCGGACTCCGAACTCGACCGCGCCCAGCGGCTTCGGCGTTCCGGCAATGTGAGCGAGGCGGCGCTCGACCAGGCGCGCAGCGCGCAATCCGCGGCGAGTGCGGCAGTGCGCGGCGCCAAGGCCCGGCTTGACGATCATTTCATCACCGCGCCTGTCGCGGGCGAGGTGCTGCGCTCGGAATACAAGATCAAGGTTGGCGACATGGTTCAGCCCGGCCAGATTCTCTACATGGTCGGCGATCCGGCCGAGCTCTATATCGATGCCGAGGTGGACGAGGAAGACATCGTGAAAGTGCGGCCGGGGCAGGAAGCGCTTATCCGCGCCGATGCCTTTCCCGGCCGGGTGCTCGAAGGCGCGGTCTTCCGGATGACGCCGTTCGGCGACCCTGTGGGGCGCACCTATCGCATCCACATCTCGCTGCCGGGCAATACGCCGCTTGTGCCGGGCATGACGACGGAGATCAACGTCGTGGTGCGGCACGAGGAAAATGCGCTGCTCGTGCCCCTGCCGGCGATATCGGGCAATTCGGTCTGGACCATCCGCGACGGACGGGCGGCGCGCATCCCGGTGGAAATCGGCGCAGTGGGCGGCGGCAAGGTGGAAATCCTCTCCGGTCTCGATGACGGCACGCCCGTCATTCTGCAGCCGCCCTCCGGCCTGAAGGAAGGCGAGCGCCTGCGCGGCCGGCAGAGCGGCGAAGGCTAGGCCCATGTTCTGGCGTGTGAGCATCGGCATTGCCGCGGCGCAGCTTTCCCACCGCCGGCGGCAGACCATCGTCTCGACGCTCGGCGTGGCGCTTGGCGTCGGCTTTTTCGTCGCGACCTCAGCTCTCATGTCGGGTTCGGAAAAGGACATGGTACAGCGGCTTGTCGACAATGCGCCGCATATCACCGTGAAGGACGAGTTCCGCACCGCCGCACCGCAGCCCGTCTTCGCCGTCTATCCGCAAGGCGCTGTATCGCTTTCAAACACCAAGCCGCGCGAATATCTGCGCGGCGTCAAGAACCACGGCGCGAAGGTCGAGGAAGTGTCGCGGCAGACGGGCGTGATCGCCGCCTCGGCGCTCACGGGCACGGCCATCGTGCGCTATGCGGCGAAGGATGTGAGCGCCGCCATCGCGGGCATCGATCCGGAGAAGGAACGCTTCCTCACCACCATCGAAGAGGATATGCGCCAGGGCAGCCTGATGCGCCTCAGGACCGCCTCGCAAGGCATCGTGATCGGCGAGGGCATGGCCGCGCGGCTCGGCCTCGGCATGGACGATCTTGCGACCGTCGTATCGCCGGAAGGGATCGTCCGGCGCATGAAGATCGTCGGGCTTTTCCGCACCGGCAATCTCATCCTCGACGAGGGGCAGGTCTACATGCTCCTCAAGGATGCGCAGGTGCTGCTCGACAAGCCGTTCGTTGCAAACCGCATCCGCATCAAGATCGCCGATCCCGACATGGCGGAGGAGATGGCGGCCGACCTCGAAAGCCGCTGGGGCTACCGCACCGAAAGCTGGCAGGAAGTGAACCGCGACTTTCTCGGTCTTTTCGTCGTCCGCAACATCATCACCTATTCGATCGTCGGCGCGATTATGGCGGTCGCCGCCTTCGGTATTTTCAACATCATCTCGACCGTGGTGATGGAGAAGCGGCGCGACATCGCCATTCTCATGTCGATGGGCTTTCGCGGCAGCGATATCCAGTGGGTCTTTCTCGTGCAGGGCGTTTTCGTCGGCATGATCGGCATGGTGATGGGCTGGATGCTGGGGCTCGTGCTGCTGCAGATGCTCGGCACGGTGGAGATGACGGTGCCCGGCCTCATGGACAAGCAGAAGCTGCCGCTCGAGAAGGGCCTCTTCCAGTTCGGCGTGGGCGGCCTCTTCGCGCTGGTCTCCGCCGTGGCGGCCGCCTGGATACCGGCGCGGAAGGCATCGCAGGTGAAGCCCGTGGACATCATCCGGGGGGCGACATGAGCGACGCCATCGTCGAATTGAGGAGCGTCACGCGCGTGCTGCAGGAAGTCGTGCCTGTCACGCTTGTGCGCGATATCGACCTGACGATCAATCGGGGCGAGTTCGTCAGCGTTACGGGTCCTTCCGGTTCCGGCAAATCGTCGCTGCTCTATCTGCTCGGGCTTCTTGACCTGCCGACCTCGGGCCATGTGCTGATCGACGGGGAGGACACCGCTGGGTTCAGCCCCGATCATCTTGCAAGGATCAGGCTCGAGAAACTCGGCTTCGTGTTCCAGTTTCACTTTCTGCTGCCGGAATTCACCGTGCTGCATAATGTGATGCTGCCGATGCTCCGGCTCGGCAAACTCGGCGAGAAGGAAATTCACGAACGCGGTATGGCGCTGCTGGCCGATTTCGAGATCGCAGACCAGGCGAAGAAGCGGCCGGACCAGCTCTCAGGTGGGCAGCGCCAGCGCGTTGCTGTAGCACGCGCGCTGGCGAACGATCCGCCGCTCATTCTCGCGGACGAGCCGACCGGCAATCTCGACATGCGCAACAGCGAGATTGTGCAGGGCATCTTTGCCCGGCTTGCGGCGGAGCAGGGGCGCACCGTCATCGCCGTGACGCATGACAAGGATTTCGCGGACTCGGCGCCGCGCAATGTGCATCTGGTGGACGGGCGGATCGAAAGCGACGTCAGGCGCTAGCGGGAGAGTTCCCGCATGGCGTGGTCGAGGCCTTCCAGCGTCAGG
>JAHBYL010000066.1 GCA_019635955.1 Parvibaculum sp. | reverse complement strand
CGACCTTGTGGAGGTGGCAGCGGGATGCGAGGGAGACGCGAAGGCACGCGCCGGGGCGGACGCGGGCAACAGCCCGACCGCCTCGGCCAGCTCGCGCACGTCGGCGATGAGCCCTCCGGTCACCTCGATGTGCCCGGCCTTCACCATGTAGGAGAGGACCGACGCGATCGCGGACAGCTCCTCGGCGATGGCCGCATCCGAGAGGTCGGGCTCGGCCGGCTTCGCGGTCTCCACGGTGGCCTTCACCTCGACAGCTTGCGGCGCGAGCAAGCCGGTCACCTGCGCGCGGAGCTTCTCGGCGCTGACGGCGGCGCCGAACTGACCGCGCTTCTCCGCCTTGCCCGAGATGCGGTCGAGCCGGTTGAGCGACGCGACGCGCTCGACCTCGCGGACGCCCTTCGACTCCTCCGCCCAGCGGTCGCGCGCGCGGGCGATGTACGAGTCGGCGGCGCGCATCGAGACGCCGAACTTGGAGGTCATCGCGCCGACGACGTCAGCACGCGAATGCCCATCGCGGAGCATCTTGTCGGCAAAGTCGAGGCGCGCTTGGACTTCGGCGCCGCTCGCCCGACGCCCACCGGGCGGCTTCGCCCTCCCGCCGTTCTTTGCAGCATGTTGCGGCATCGTTCACGTGTAGCAGGTCGCTGGAGGATGGAAAGAGGAGGGACCCGCTTGCGGAGGCGGTAGACCGTGCTCATGATCGCCTGCGACTCACACTAGGAGGTCCACCCTTGTCCTTTTCGTGAGGCCCCGTCCCGTCAGCTAGCGCGGCAGATGAGACGGATCGGCGGGGCATTCGGACGGCTCGTCCCTGATGAAACACCAAGTCCGCGACGAATCTCATGGGCGGAGAGAGGCGCACGGGTCTACTCGTCAATCACGAGCCCCCGCGCCATATTGGCCGGAGAGCCGCCGCAATGAATGCGGTCACGCCTGACGAGCCGTCGTTCGAGAGGCTCGGGAGCAATGCTCCCGAGCCTTTCGTCTCTCTGAGCGTCAACGAGCCCAGGACGGCGGCTCGGGAGGGAAGATGTCGAGCCGCATACTCGGGTGCTCGCGTCCCTGGTACAGCTTCGCGCGGTTGCGGACGAACCCAAGCCGCTCGTAGAACGCAACTGACTCCGGGTAGGCGTCGACGGTGAGCAATCGGCACCCGACGCGCTCCGAGACGTCGGCGCCGATGGCGAGCGCGATGCGCACGAGGGCGGTGCCGACGCCCGTGTGGGTCGACCGGAACGACGCGGAGACCGCGAGCCGCGCAATCTTGAGGGCCGCCACCGCGGGATGGTCGTGGGCGCTGAGGGCGAGGCGCTTTCGCTCCTTCGTCTCCAGCACGATGGCGTCCGCGAGGACCGTCATGTAGGCGACGAGTTCGGCCTCGTGAAAGGCGAGGTACGTCCGCGCAACGCGATGCGCTTGGAGGCGAAGGGCGTCCGACCGGAGGAAGTCGTCAAGGTCCACCTCGCCGCACGTGAAGCCAGCAACGAGAGACGTGTCCGCGCCCGTGAGGACGCGAACCTTGAGGTCCTCCGGGGCGACGCTACTCCGCGGCGACAGTGTCATCCGCGGCCGGCACCATCACCTTCGCGAGAAGGTCTCGAGCCTTCTGCACGCGGCGCTTCGCCTCTTCGGGCGTGCAGGTCCGTTCGAGGTCGCGGAGCAGGCGCTCTGCGTCCTCCCCTTCGAGCACGGGAGTCGGTTCGATGGGACGAGCCATGACCATGTCAAGTTAGCTCACGATCGGCACGGCGACAAACGCGACTCTCGCGACGGTCGCGCTCATCGACGCCGCATTCACGCCACGAGCCGCCGCGGTCGTGCCGGAATGAAAGCGTAGACGCCCCCCGCCTCCGGCGACGACGTCAACCGTTCCGTCCTCGTCGACGAGCTGACGGAGTAGCTCGTCCACGTCGCGGGCGCGAACGCGAAGGTCCGCGCCGAGGGCGCGTGCTTCGTCGAGCGTGAACGGCTGCCGGCGGCGGAGGCGGAGTAGCTCGGTGAAGAGGGCGTGGACGCGAGCCGCCCGACGTACCTCGCGACGACGGCGGCGCAGGAGCTTCATGCGGCAGGCGGCTTCCCCGCACGTGACCGCGTTCGAGCGCGCCGCCACCGGCGCCCCACACCGGCAGAGCGGTGCGCGAACCTTGATGGTCGCGACGGAGACGCCCTTCTGCTCTGCCTTTGTCGTCGCCTCCGTCGCGGCGCGAATCGCATCGCGGCGCAGCCACCCTTTCCGTTCGAGGTCGAGGACGAACGCCCGCGTCGCCTTCGCCGAGGGCTTCCCCACCCGCCCCTCGAACGCGCGGAGGGCTCTCGACGCCGCGCTCCCGCACGACCGATGGCAGTACCGCGAGCCGCGCCGCTTCCCCTTCGGAAAGACCTTCGCACACCACGCGCACGACCCGCCGAGCACCCATGTCTTGCCCGGCCGTGACGCGGCAGTTGACACCTTCCTCGCACGAGAGGGTCGCTTGCGCCGCGGCGGGACGTAGGGGGCTACGGGGATGCCCTTCACATGGCAAACGCGCGCCCAGAGGCCAGCCAGCGAGCCGCACGCCGTCACGCGGACGGGAAGCGCCGGTAGTCCGGCGATGGGCACGCCCTTCCGCGTCCGACCGAGGTGGTGGGTCAGGACGCGGTCGATGTCGTTCGCGAGCGCCGCGCCGCCCCGCCCCGCCCGGAGCGGCCGGAAGTGCTGCGCCCCGCGCGCAGGGCGAACGGTTCGACCGCGCGGCCAACAGCGACACCACCACCTCGCGACCGTCGCCGGGTCGAGGTTCGGCGGGAGCAGCGCGAGCGCGTGGACGTGCCACCGCCCGGTCTTCGGTGCGCGGTCGAGCGCGCAGAGCATCGCGGCCCGCGGCGCGCGGCGGCCGAGGACGCCGAGGAGCACGGCCAGCTTCGCGCGCAGCTCGTGCTCGTCGCCGGAGCGGCACGTCAGGGTCACCGAGAACACCCCCGGCCGTGCCGGGCCGCGGCGCGCGTCGTGGAGCGGGCCGAACATGAGCCGCCGTCGAATCGAACGCGCGAGCTTCGGCGCGGAGACTCCGCGACGCGGCCGGGCCGGCGCGCAAACGCCGTCACGCCCGGAGGGTGCTTCGCACCCCTCACGTTGACGGGCACACATCGCTTCGGCTACGGACTCACTTGCACTCCCTTCGGGAGTAGTGAGTCCTTCGCTTCGCTCAGTGCCCGTCAAGCCACCCGCGGGCGCGCACGCGCATAGCCGTGACGGTTCTGTTGACACACTCGCGGTGGAATAGAGCCCGCGCGGCGCCGCGCAGTAGGTCGAGACCATCATCGGCCACCCCCACCGCGGTGGCGCTCGGAGGCGAGGACGACCACGTTCGTGGCGTGCGCGAGGCGACGGGCTTCAAGCTCGCGCGCGAGCTGAGCGACGACGTCCCAACGCTGAGCGGCGGTCGCCGCGCTGAGCGCCTCCGCGAGGGCCACTTCCACGGCGTCGAGCGCGTTCGTCGGTTCGGGTTTCGGACGTCCGGTTTCGTCACCGACCGACGCGGGCGCGGCGTCCTCTTCGCGCTGATTCGCGACGCTTCGCGGCTCTTCGACACCGGAATCAACGCCATTCGATTCCCGGCGCCTCCACCACTGCAATAAATTCGAACCTCCATCCGCAAGGAGGAGGTTCAGGCTGTCGAACCTGCAAGAGACCTGAAAGTACGAGCGGCCGACCTCCGGCTTCCTCGGCGTGAGCGTGACGGGGCCGGTGAGGCGCCGGAGGGCGAGCGCCGAGGTCTCCGTCCTCTTCTCGAGGAGCGCGTTCAACTTGGTGATGCGGTCCTCGATCCAGGCTCGGGGCGGCGGGGTGAAGGCGTGGTCCTTGGCGGACTCCATGCTGGTGACGTCGGCCGAGAGCCTCTTCACCTGCTCCTCGGCCTGGGCGAGGGCGTCGGCGAGGCCGGGCGTCGCGCGGCCTGACGCGATGAACTCGATTAAGTTGTGCACGCGGGTCTCGGCGCGGTTCAACTCGACCTTCTTGAGCCGGAGCTCCTCGGGCACGTGGGCGAAGTGCTCCTTGATCTTCTTCGCGGTGCGCTCGTAGACGGCCGCGAGGACGTCGGGCTTCAGGACCTCGTCGTTGATGGCGGCGACGAACTTGTCCTCGAGGCGCTTGCGCGCGATGAGCACCTTGTTCTCGCAGGAGCGGCGCGAGGCGTTGAGACAGCCGTAGTAGCCGCTCCCCTTCCCGCTCACGAGCGCGATGGCACCGCCGCAGGTCCCGCACTTCAGGCTCCCCGAGAGGAGGTGCGTCGGGTGCGAGTCGACGTAGCTTCGGCGCTTCCCCTCGAAGCCCTTCTTCCCCTTCTTGCTCGGGAAGACGCCGTCGATCTCGCGCCATCGCCGGTCCGCGGCGGCTCGTTCGTCGTCCGAGATGATGCGCATCTCGCTGCGCTCCTGCGTGACCCACTCCTCCTTCGGGCGCTCGACCTGCTTCATCTTGCCGGAGAGCGGATCCTTCACGGTGGTCGTCCGGTTCCAGACGAACTTCCCGGTGTACTTCTCGTCCTTCAGGATCCGGGAGATCGTCGAGACGTTCCAGCCGCCGCGCAGCTTCGCCTTGGTCGGCACCTGCTCGTCGTTCAGCTCCTTGGCGATCCGCGTGACCGCCTTGCCGTCGATGAAGGCCCGGTAGATGCGCTGGACGATGCGCGCCTCTTCGGGAACGACGACGAGCTTGAAGCCGTCAGCGCGGAGCCGGCCCTTCTTGTCGTACTTGCTCTCGCCATCGGGCACGCTCGTGTAGCCGTAGCCGCGGCAGCCGACGGCGAAGCCGCGGAGCACCTGCCCCATCTGGCCGCGGTGGGTCTTCTTCTTCAGGTCCGTGAGATAGAGCTCGTTGATGATGCCGCGGAACTGGTACGCGACCTTCGCGTGCTCCTCGCGCATGTCGAGCCCGTCGCTGACGGAGATGAGGCTGATCCCCCAGAACTGGAAGAGGCAGAGGAGCGTGTTGAAGTGCTGGTTGTCGCGCGAGAGGCGCGACGAGTCGTCGACGAGCAGCGCGTCGAACTGCTTGGCCTCGGCGGCCTTCTTCAGCGCCTCGAGGCCGGGCCGCGAGCGGACGGAGCCCGACTGGGCTTCGTCGAAGTAGATGTGGTTCTCGAGGACCGTGATGCCGTCGCGCGCGGCGAAGTCCTTACAGACCCGGATCTGATCGTCGATGCTCTGTTCCCGCTGGTTCTCGCTCGAGAACCTCGCATACACCGCTGCTCGCATCGCCCTCCTCCTTCAGGGCGGCCGCGAACTCTTCGGCGAGTAGCTCGGCGAGATGATCGACGAACTGCATCATCTCCTCGGAGAGAGCCTCCGTCCTCCCGACCCCCGTCGTGACCTTCGCCGCGGCGCCCATCATCAGAATGATAGACACTGTCTATTAGTTCAGCAAGGGCTACGCGAGGACTTTTCGTGCGATCCGAGCGAGATCGAGCTCGAGTCGTGCGTCGAAGGTCGTCGGAGGAGCGTCGAGCTTCTCGAGGCGCGGCCGGGCGTCCGGCGCGCGCGAGGCAGCCGTGACGTTCGCGCCGAGCACGAGCGCCTTCCGGAGCGCGCCGCCGCGCGCGCTCATCACGAGCAGGCGGCCGTCATAGAGGCCCAGGGTGAACTGGGCGCCCTGCGCGAGGAGGAAGGCGCCTAGGTCGAATCCCGGGACGGCCTTCGCCGTCGCCTTCTCGAAGGATCGGAGCAGCCGCATCACGAAGGCGCTGGTCGCGACGGGCATCTCAAGTTCGCGGAGCGTGAGGGCCACGGCGAACTCGAACACGTTCCGCTTCGAGAACTCACGCCGCTTGCCCCGTCCCGAGGTCTCGGCGAAGTCCGGGACGACGACGCCCTTCTCGCAGAGGTGGATGAGCACGTGCTGGGGCGCGCCGAGCCGTAGCTGCACCTCCTTCATGGTGATCGGCTCCTCGCTGGCCATGATGGCCATCGTCTATCATCGCGCCGCGGGCGGTCAACCGCGCGAGGCGCGCGGAACGCGCGCTCTCTCGCTCTCTCCCGAGAAAACAAAATTCGTCGTAGTAGGCGCTGTGGGCACTGTGGAAAACGCGGAGCGTTTTCCAAGCGGCGGTGGGGAAGTGGGCAACCGCGCCCTCGACCACCGTCCAGGCTCGCGCCGACGCGGCAGGCGCGGTTGTCCACATCTCCACCGCCGCGGCAGTGTCCACAGCGCTCTGGCCAACGCCTCGAGGGACCGAGTCGGAAGGCAGGCCGTGGGGGCGTAGCGTCGATGCCCTTCACAGGGACCGTCGCCGCAGACACGGACGGCGCGCGGGGATGGCCCTGGCCTCAATGCCCAGTGCGACGCAGCGCTGCCTTCGGAGCTGCCCCACCGAGCAAGGCTGCCCCGCCGGCCCCTTGAAGGTATGATGCCACAGAGGAGGGACCCCTTCGCCATGTCTACGACGACTCGAACCCTATACAGCGCCGGAAGCGCCCAGAAGCGACTCAGCCACGCACGCTGCGACCATTCTCGAACGTGCTGGATCGCGCAGTGACAATGGCGATGCGCGGGCCGCGGAAGCTCGTCCTCCTGCACCTTTCGGACATCCACCTTCGCGAGGGGGAGCTCGCCTCCGGTCAAGACCTGGACGAAGACATCCGTTCGCGGTTGCTCGCCGACATTCCACGGTGCGGCCTGCCCGACAACGCCGTTGTTGACGCAGTTCTTATAACGGGCGATCTCGCATTCGGCGGGAAAGAGCCCGAGTACAAACTCGCTCGCACCTGGCTACAGACCCTCTGCGCGAAAGTCGGATGCCCGGAGTCGCAGGTTTGGGTAGTGCCGGGGAACCATGACGCTGATCGCGACGCGCTCACCAAGAACGCCAGCCTGCGCGATATGCACACGGTAATCCGTAAGGAGACCGACCCTGCCCAAGCACTGGGTGATCGCTTGCGCGAGGAGGCAGGTGCGCAGACACTATTGCTCCCATTTGCGGCATACAACAAGTTCGCGGAGCAGTACGGCTGCGAAACGACCGGTGAATCCGTGTTCTGGGAATCTTCTGACGAAGAAGATGACTTAATATTGAACGACGGGTCGCACCTACGACTACGCGGCATCCACACGGCGATCCTTTCCGACAAGTCCGGAGACAACGGGCCGCCGAAAGGGCCGGCAACCGAAGTCGTCGGCATAAAGCAGGTTCAGTTGCGAGATGAGGTAGAAGGCATTTGCTACTTGACCCTCTGCCATCATCCACCTGAATGGCTTCTCGATGGCGACGTAGTCCAGGACCACCTTACCTCGCGAGCCCGCATCCAGCTATTTGGCCACAAGCACCGTCAGCGGGTCCGTCGCATCGACAACTCAGTCGTGCTCGGTGCCGGCGCACTTCACCCGAGCCGCGGCGAAGCCGACTGGCAACCGCGGTACAATATCCTGCGGCTCGAGGTCCGTGAGCAAGCGTCGCACCGCACGCTCCATGTCGAGGTCTACCAACGTGCGTGGAAGCCTGGCGACACGCACTTCGGAAAGGACGTTGACGCCGACGGGAAGTACCCAAAAACATTCGAAGTAGCCCTGGGGCCTTGGTCGCCCCCCGAACCCAAAGGCCAAGGCGATGCCGCCGCCCATGTCGCGGGCATCGCAGCCTCCGCGGCCCCGCCACCCGACAACATCGTGACGCCGCCGATCGCGACCAAAGATCTCGTATTCGGTCTTTTCGCCATGTCTTTTCCTATCCGAATGCAGATTTTCGTGCGCTTAGGACTCTTGGATGATGCCGACACCGGAATCACAGATGGAGAGCTGATAAAGCGTGCGATTCGTCGTGCGCGCGTTCGCAACCAACTTTCCGATCTCGCCGCCGCCATCGAGGCAGCGAGGCCGAAGGAGTAATAGTGCATAACCTATTCGCAGACTGGTACCGGCAAGTCGACCTTAGCGTAAGCGCCGATACCCTAACTAGTCGTTGGAAGTGCGTCGAAGCAGCTGTTACGAAGTTAGATCAGGACTCGGTACTGCAGCTGGCTCGAGTCTGCTTCGGCATGGCGGCGCCGCCTGGGTCTACCGCCGTAGAAGGCGCTCTCGCAGCCCAGGCGTTCAAGGAAGCCGACGTGTCCTTCCCAATGAAGGGCAACGAGCAGCTACTCAGGGTCCTCTACGGCGTGACCCTTGCGCAGGCCATCGTGGAGAACCACCCGTTGGCGACGCTTGCCGCTCTCGCGGTGACCTGCAGCCACTGCTCGGGACTCGTCCCGCCTCCGCCAATAGAGGAACTCACCGGTATCGCTGAAAGCCACCTCGTTACGCGAGGACAAGCTGTGCGCTCAAGCTCGTTAGAAGACCCCGTCGTTCTCCCGAAGTTCGGCAAGATCGACCTTGTTCCACCGGGACCGGTGGACATCCAAGAGACGCCGAATCAGGCCCACTGGGCCCAGGTTCATCAAAATTTTCAGAATCTGAAGACGTGGGTTGACCAGGTTAACGCCGCAGTCGAAGCACTAGGCAATGCCTCATCGAAGACGCGCGCCGAGGTGACGGCGGCCTTCAAGGCTAACTCCGAGCGTGCTGCTCTCGAAGGCCGCATTTCGGTATTGAAAGAGGAGTGTGACGTCCTCTGGTGGCTCTTCGCTGAGCACGACTCAGTAACGAACCGCCCCTGGGCTCAGCACTCCGCGCGAGAGCTCTGCATGCGAGTCGGTCGCGAACTCGCGGAGCTGCTGACGTTCTATGAGCCCTGTCTCGAAGCGAGGTCGTTTCTCGCGAAGGCCTTGTCTCGGACCGAGGCCCACGATGAGGCCGTCGCGTTTGCGGATCTCATTGATGCGGGCTCCAACGAGTGGTGCGTTGCCGTGGCGCAAGACGTGAGGGTCCTTGTCCGCCAAACAGGCAGTGTTACCCCGCTGCACACGTGTTTGGTGGAGCGTGTCGACGCGACGGCCCGCTGGAAGGAACGGATCCCTGAGGCGAGTTCGCTGCGGCCGGAGCAGCAGCTGTCCCCCGTTCAATGGGCAGATCAAGCGCTCCGCGAAGCACTCCTTCTTTCCTGGCTCGAGAACCGGCATGGCGGATGAAGACATCCTGACTTACGAGGGCACAGCACTCGCGCTCGACGAGTCTTCCGAGCTTGCGAACGCGTTTGACACCCGCGTTGTGCTTCTCATGGGGGAGAGAGACGCGGGAAAGACGACTCTCTTGGCAGAGATCCATCACGCGTTTCTAAAGGCGCCATTCGCGGGCCACCTCTTCGCTGGTTCGCGCACGCTGCTTGGATTCGAACAGCGTTGCTTTCTATCTCGCATTGCCTCGGGCGAGTCTAAAGAGGACACGGAGCGAACCAAGTCTGCCGACGTAAGCCTTCTTCACCTCACGCTCGCCCCTGAAGAAGCCCCGGACAAACACACCCACCTTCTGTTCACGGACGTGTCGGGCGAACGGTTCAAGGAGGTGAGGTCCAGCATCGAGGACGCACGCGAGCTTGCCCCCCTGATTCGGAGGGCCGACCAAATCGTCCTGCTCGTTGACGGCGACCGGCTTACTGTTCCGAAAACCCAGATGGCGACGCGAACGAACGCCTCCACATTTCTCCGCTGTCTTTTGGAGGCAGCCGACTTGGGGTTAGCTCGCGCTCTGCATATAGTTGTGTCAAAGTGGGACTTCGTCGTTGCTCGAGGTGCCGCCAAAGACGTTGTAGCCTTTGAGGATGCGATTCGGAAGGCTGTGCGTCCTCTCGTGCCTCGGTTTCATCGAGTGGCTGCACGCGTCACCAATGAAACTGAACTTCAGGCCGGCTTCGGGTTGGACGCGCTTGTGGCGGCCGTCGCGGCTCCGCGCGAGGCGCGATCGACACAGAACAATTTGGTCGCACTGCCGATCAGCTCAGGACGCCAATTTCATCGATACCGGTTTCCGAGGTCACCTTGAGCGCATCGCCGTTGTCTGTAGTTTTTGCCGGCTTTCGCGAAACCGGCAAGACGACGTTTCTTGTCGCGTTGTGGCACACGGTTACCAACGACGAAGTGCCCGGAGCACTTTCGCTGGAGACCTTCTACGAGGGCGATCGCGAATATATCACGCAGCGGCATAGCGAGTGGCTCGCCTATGAGGCCGTCAAGAGGACGCTGGTTGACCATGACACGCCGATCCAAATGACGCTGCGTGAGCCCAAGCAGGGAAGGCTGCTGCAGCTGGGCTTGCCGGACCTCTCAGGCGAAACGTTCAAGGTTCAATACGAGGAGCGCCGCGCAAGTCCGGTTCTCGTACACGCGATACGCGGAGCGACAGGCGTCGCACTCTTTATCAACCCGCAGACGGTTAGCGACCCGACACGCATCCGAGAGACCTGGGAGGCGCTTGAGGATGCCGCAGAAGCGCCGGGTTCAGCAGAAGCCCCGTCAGGTCCCTCGGTCGAACAGTCGCCGGAAGAAGCACCCCCAGGCTCATCTGGCCCCCCGACCGGAAGCGTCCCGGCTTCGACGGAACCCGCGGCCACAGACGGGATCGAGGCCGGACCAACCTCGGAGACGGCGTCACGGGACGGGAGTGACGGTTTCGATGTAAGCCTGTGTTGCAGTCAGGTCAAGTATGTCGACCTTCTCCAGCAGTTTGCCGAACTCGAACCTCGCAAGCCGCTTCGCGTCGCAGTGATCGTATCTGCGATGGACACGTTGGATGGCACCGAGTTCGCTGATCGGCCCGAGCACTTCCTTCGGGCGCGGATGTCGATGCTTGACCAGTATCTGCGGACGCGCAGCGACCTCTTTCAGTCGCGCGTCTACGGCGTGAGCGCGCAGGGTGGCGCGTATGATGAGGCGACAATCCGCACGCTTGCACAACTCGGGTCCGCACGGATCCGGGTGTGCAATAATGGGTTCCGAGACAACGACATCACCAGGCCGATTCGATGGCTAGCGTTCGGTGAGGAATGACAGCGCGAGGTGTGATGGTCGAGCTTCATCAGACGCTTCACGGCTATCGAGACGGGCACGAACTGCTCGCTTCGTCGGTTCAGCTTGGCTCAGCTGCGCGTCGCGCAATGCTCGCGCTCAGTGATCTATCCGGCGACGGCAGCCCACGAGGCTTTGAAGAGTATCTTTCCGCCTACCCACTGGAGGAGGCGGCATTCTACGCGTTCGCGAAGACATGGATCGCGGCTGAAATGCCGCGTCCAGGCTGCGTGTGGACACATACGCTGCTTATTCGAGCTGCCGACATTCATGCCGTCTCTGGACTTGGATCTTTAGCTGGCTACTTTCAGCGACCCGAGGCCAGTCGTATTCCTTCCACTCTCCTGCCGATCCAGCATTTGGATGACGCCAAGCAAGAGTTAGTACCACTCGACGGTGCGGCCCGTGAAATTGTAACGCGGCTGTACGGGCAAGACCTGCCCATTCTCATATTTGGTGATGACGCGGCCCAACACGAACGCACTTGCTTGCGGGCATGGTCTCAGCAATGGCCCTCGTTGCGCCGCTCTTTTGCTTTCTGCACGGGCGCGCTTGAGCCGCGGTTCATTGAGCGGCGCGCGTTCGACCTTCAGGTGGTTCCACGTCAGCGTGAGCGACGGACGCTGCGTGTAGCAGAGAAGTTCTCCATCATCACGCGCGACGACCTTGACCGGACGGCGGGCTTCGTCGAGCCCAGTGCCAAGGCTCACACCGCCTCCAAATCCGGGCAGTTTCCCGCATTTGGAGAGGCTTCTGGCAGCCCAGGCGCGCGCGATGAGCTTCGGTTTTGGCGCCACATTCTGCTTGATGACTTCGCCTGCCAGGACCGGGCGTTGCATGAGTTTGTCACCGCCTACGCCGTGGACGTACCTCCTCGGCGTGCGGCCTATCGTGAGCTCGTCGAGTGCTGGGGCTTACTCGCAACTGTTGACGCCGGCGGAAGTTCTCTGCGCGAGCTGACAACGAGCCTCTCGCTGGCATTCCCTCGTGCCGGTGAAGCGCACCTCTTGAAGTGCGCTGTCCTCGGCCAACCAAGCATCGTGAATGGCGCACGAGAGGCCGATCTTGTTCGCGAACTCCTGACACTGCCGAATGCGGATGCTTTCGATGCCGACGCGCTAGGACTGGCGCGGCGCGCGCAAGACCTGTTTCGCGACGGCGGCCGCTGGAGGGCGAGCGCGATCGCCTGGCTGCTCCGGGCCGATAATTTAAATCGAATCGGACGGGAATGGGCTGACTCCGTACTGGCGCATCTCTCCGTCGATGATCTCGGTAGCCTCTTTGCGGAGGACCGCAACCTCTTCGGAGTTCTGCTCCGCGAACGCCCTGCCCTGGCCAAGTGCGAGGGACTCTGGCTCCAACCGCGCGAGGTGCAACGTGCGGCCGTTAGCGTTCTCCCTACCATGGCGACGGATGCTGATATTCAAGACGCAGTTACTTCGATTGTAGCCGCCAATGCGGCTAGCCTCGTGCCCACGCTAAGCCAGGTCTGCGGGCCTGCGATAGTTGTTAAGGTTGTCACCGGACTTGGTCGATGTCGTAGCGCCGGACGCGATCTCGACGAGTGGCAATGGGGCTTCCACCTCCGAGGCTTCGACGCGCAGCTCGTGAAGTGGCTTGAGGATACGCAGGAGGCGGAGCCGTGGACCCTGGCCTTCGTGGTTGCGCTGCTCGGCTTTCACAACAGGGAGCTAGCAAAGTCTTCTAGTGCGCTCCTTGTTCGGCACCTGAAGAAGGGCGTGCCGCCTGGCGACGCTTTTTCGGTCGACTACGCGGCGTACTGTCTGACACTAGCTTTACGGAACTTCGACGACGACGCCGGTGTTCTTGCCGTTGCGAGCTTCCCGGCGGTCCACGAGGCCGCGATGGGGTCCCGCGTTTCGCGACGTGCTTGGCAGTGGTTGGGCCCAGAACTGCCGCGACCTGGTTTCCTGTCGATCGAGACGTGGGATGAGGCCGAGAAGCTGCGGCGCGCGCTAGTCGATGCGTTCATCCGGCACGACTGGAACCCGCATCTGCTCGGCCAGGCTCTCCAAGAGGAACAAGCCAGGAGATGGGTCGTTCGGTACTGCGCTTCGTTTGAACGCGGCCGGTCGTTGCTTCTTCGCGCCGGTCTCGAGTCGACATGACGGTCGAGCGAGACTTAGATTCGACGTCGTCACCGTCGCTCACCACGGCACCTCCTCCGTTCGTGGTGCGGAACGGGACCAGCGCTACGCAAGATGTTTCGTACCGTCTTTTCGTCAACTTGCAGTGCGCGTCCGATTGCCTGCAGGCTCATCCCGAGGCTTCGCATGCGTCGCGCCTCCGGGCCGACGCGCTGGTGGGCGAACGGCTCGCGCGTACTGACCTCGGTCTCAAGCACCACCTCCGCCGCGGTTCGAATTGGTTGCAGTCGGGTCCACCACGGGACCTCGGTTTTTCCGGGGTCTCGCCGTTTTGTGGGGACGCAATGTGCACCGGTTGTGCGGCTCGGGGGAGGCGGCGACGGGTCCTCGTTGCAGCGCTCACCCGAAGCGGCGAACCTGGCCGGCGATGGCGAGGCCTCCTCTCCCCCGAACCGTTCCCCTTGGGCGAGTCATCGCGACGCGCCGCTTCCGACTGCGCCGACGGCCGGACGCGACCGTCGAGCTGCGCATCGGCACGCCGCGCGAGATGGAGCAGGACGCCTACTGCCCGGTGCAGCTCATCGGCGTTGGCGACGAGAAGGTGCGACCGATCTTCGGTGTCGACACGGTCCAAGCCCTCCAGCTTGCCGTTCGTTACCTGGATCCGCTGCTGATCCAGTACGGCGATCGGCTTCGGTGGGAGAGTCAACCGGCGCACAAGAGTCTCGGCTCCGATCCGTGGAACCTCTTTGAGGACGCCGGGCTCTCCGAGTTCCTCTCGAAGTTCGCCGCGCTCTGTCTCGGGTTTCGCCCTTTTGAGGGCTGTTAATGACGCGCGGCTCCTTGTAC